>NZ_JBTNDU010000020.1:0-74480 GCF_054510835.1 Arthrobacter sp. TmT3-37
CACGCCGGCGGCCTTGGTCCCCGCTTTCGCGGCCCCGGCAGCGACGTCGTCCATCGAGGCAGCTGCAATGCGGGCCAGGGCGGCGACGTCGTCCAAAAGCGCGACGAGACCGCCGCTCACAGTGCGTCCCCGCACTGCCCGAGGGCGCACTGCTGGGAGTAGATGCCATACATGAGGCGGGTGATCGGCATATACGGAGTATATGGCGGCTGGCAGCCCTCCATGGGGGAAGCCTGTGGTTGCCGAGACGCAATCCTCCGCTGCGTCTCGGCAATCAAGTCTCGGCATAGAAGTGAGCGGCGAAACTCATCTTCCGTGATGGATGTATGGCGGGTGTGAAAGGGCCGCACGGGGGTAGTCGAGTGATACATCCCCTGCGATTTTGACCGCCGTTTCACGGGTTGGATAAGCCCACCGGTACATTGGTTCAAGGCATACGGTTCAAGCTGCGGCCAGCGCCCGCAACGATTGACATACCGAAGGGCATTTTGTTGAACAAGAAACGGTCTCAGGAGAATCAGGACCGCCAGGCGCGGCTGGCCGCTATCCAAGCCCAGCAGCGTGCCAGTCAACGCAAGCGTAACGCTCTGATCTTCGGCGGCATCGGCGCGGTCATCTTGGCGATCATCATCGCGGTGACCCTCGTGATCGTGAACCAGGTCCAGGTGAACCGTGACCGGGAGGCAGCGGCCTCACAGCCCATCGAAGGCATCGAAGAATACCCCGACGTCACGTTCGACCACGTCGAGGGCGCGGTCCAGTACGAGCAGTCGCCCCCCGTGGGTGGGGACCATGCTCCGGTCTGGACCAACTGCGGCGTCTACACCGAGCCTGTCCCCGACGAGAACTCAGTCCACTCCATGGAGCACGGCGCCGTGTGGCTCATGTACAACCCGGACATTGGACAGGAAGAAATCGATCAACTGACCAGCCTCGTAGGAACGCGGTCCCACGTGCTGCTCAGCCCCGACCCCGACCTCGACACCCCAATCGCCGCCAGCGCATGGGGCCTGCAATTGAAGGTCGACTCCGCAGACGACGCGCGGCTCGGCACCTTCCTCGACAAATACATCCAGGGCGAGCAGACCCGCGAGCCCGGTGCAACCTGCTCCGGCGGCATCACGCCAGCGGGGCAGGCTTCCTAAAGCTCATCTGTTGCGTTTGGAGACCTTCGCACTACCACCTACCGACCGCTGACGAGCCCTAGCCCTTAGCCTCACTGGCACACCGGCTCAGACAAGCGACGACATTCTCCACATGAGACGCGGTTGGACAGCCTTTGTCCAGGGACGCCCTATCCGGATCCCTTGCCGAAGCCTTTCTCTCGGGCTGGCTTGTGGAGCGTCTTTGGTCGTCCTTGAAAGGGTCGCTTGGTGGTAGTGACCGATGCGGACGGTGGGGTGCCGTTGCTGAGGTCTGTGGCGAGGAATGCTTCGACTCCTTCGCGTGCGGCGGGGTCGTTCCCGAACTGGGTCATCAGTGTGTCGGCCAGGGCTGCGCGGCGGTCACCGGAGTCCCACAGCTCCTCCGCGTTCGCGGCCGCGTTCTGGGTATCAACATCGTTCCGGAGGTCCCCGCGGGCGACCTCGCCTGATTGCTGCTCGGCGACCACGTAGTCGCGTTGAGCGTCCTCTTTCTCCGATGCCTGCTCCAGCTCGACGTCGTTTTCCTGGCCGGCCTTCTGCACCTCGAGGTACTCCTCGGGGGTCAGTTTGTACCTGGTCTGGATCTCGTCGTGCATGTGCTCGAGGGAGGCCAGAGCCATGGTGTCGAGCTTCTCCCACTGCTGCGCCATGGCGTAGTGCGAGGCGATGTCCTCGGGGCGTGCTGATTCCCAGAATTGCGGCTGGTGAACAGCCGCCAGCTGGGTGCGCATGACTGCTCTCTCAGCTTCGAATCGTTCCTCGAGTTGTCGGCGCTGCGCGTCCTCGGCGCGCTGCATTTGCTCGTTCCGTTCGGCGCGCTGGCGTGCCAGCATCTCTCCAAGTCGGCCGGCTACAGCCAGTGCGGACTGCAGCTGAGGCCGGAACAGTCCTTCGGCTCCATCGGGTGCGTCGTGATTCATTCTTCTATCTCCCCATCTCTTGGTCATTACCCCTGTCATGCCCTTGGTGCTGCTTCGCTCGAGGCGGCACCATGATCGTCGGCTGCGCTTCGGTCAGTGGACGGACGGCCTTCGGCGTCATTCCTTCAGGTGCCGGCAGCTGGGGCTCTGGTACCTCGGGCAGGGGTGCTGCGACGATGGCGAGCTGTTGGCGCACGCTGTCGGTCAGCACCCGGGCTTCACGGAGGTCGTTGTTGCTGCGCTGCATGTCCCGCAGGAGGCGAATGGTACGCACGACCTGCTGCATGATGAGGGCCTGCGCGACCGGCGACGGTGCGGTCGCTGCGGCCATGAGGAACGCAGCTGTACCCGCCATTCTCAGAGGCGCCTGTACGGGTGTGCTGATCGTGACACCGGAATGGTGAGCGGAACGAGCGAGGGCCCGCGACGCCTGTGCAAGGGGTCCGGGTTCGGCTTCCGTGGCCTTCGACCAGGCGCCGAGGACGCCGGATGTTTCCCGGGCCACGTGTGCCCACGTCTGGTGATCATCAGGGGCGACTGAGGACATGACCCTGCGAGCCTTGGCCATGTCGAGCGAGAGCTTCCGAGCGGCTTCCTCGTCGATGGCACGACCGAACACGGTCGTCGCACGAGGACCGCGAAGCATGTCCGGGGCCCGCCCGTGAACGATGCGCTGGTGGCGCTTGGCAGCCCACCATTCCTCTGCTGCTTCCTGGGACGCTTCCGGAGTATCGGACCACTCCGTGCGCAACGCTGGAAGGGTGAGATCCTTTGCCAGCTTCCCGCCACCGAACCACACCGGGTCCATACCCTTGGGTGGTCGTTCCGCGACGGAGTACCCGGTGACGACAGAGCGGCCACCGTCAGCGAAGCGGGCGCTGACGAGCAGTTCCTGGCGTCGTAGCCGGCGCACGAACTCTGCCTCGGATTCGGAGGCGACAGCACTTGCCCTGACGACGCGCTCCATGCGGTGACGGGCCGGTTCGATGGTGTTCCCGATACGGCGGTCGGTCAGCTGTTCGGCGGGCTTCAGACCGCGCTCGGAGTGCTGTCCCAGCTCGATGAGTCCGAACTGCTTCTCGAGGTTCCGGGCGGCGGTTTGTGCCTTCGGGAAGTCCGACCAGTCGCTCCACTTCGTGCCGTCCTCACGGACGCGGGAAGCGACGATGTGGATGTGGTCGTTACCTGCGGTGCTCGTGCCGTGGTGCACGGCGACCCACTGGCAGGGTGCCTTGCCGTCATTACCGGTGAAGCCCATGTCGTCCATGAACTTCTCCGCCATGTCCGCCCACTCGCGGTCACTGACGGGACGCTCGTCGGCGCGCAGCGACAGAGAGCAGTGCCAGACGTGGCTGTCCATCTCGACGTCGTTGATGCGCTTGTTCAAGTCGATTTCATCCGCGACCAGGACCGCGGATTGGTCGTTGAGCTGGGCGTCATCGAACCACGACATGATGACCGGACTACCCGTCACGAGGTGCGGATCAGTGTGCTCGTTACTCTTACCCGGGCCGACCAGGTACTTCATCAGGCCGACAGTGCGAGAGCCTTTGGTGATGTTCGGGATCATGGCTTCAACTCGTACATCTTCGCTTCGATCTGGCGCATGAGTCGGCGTGCTTCCTGCACGGCTGCCAGGGCGTTGTCTTTGACCTCGCCAGTGGCATTCGCGTGGCGTGCCAGCTGGTTCACATTGTTCGCCGCCGTTCCCACCAAACGGCGAATCTCCAGCAGCGTCACGACTTCCTGCTTCTTCAGCGTCAAGACAGCCGGGTCACCAGAACCGAGCGCAGCATCGATAAGGATCGCGGACGGCGACAGACCTGTCTGAGCCTCCAGCTGCAGCAGCTGAGCCCGCTCCATCTCTGACATCGACACCCGCACGTACACGGTCTTACCCTCGATGCGCTTGCGCCGGGAAGACCACACGTGCCGCTTGCCGGCACTAGGAGGACGCGCAGCGGGCTCCTGCTCCTGGCTCTCGCTCCCCTGTTCAGACACTGCCAGCACTCCCCCGCTCTTGATCTTCGGCCCAGCGCAGCGCCCCTCTAACGGAGGCCCCACACCCAAGTGTGTCACCGCTCAGCCGCAGGCGCCAGCGGAATCAGTGGTTATGGCACATAACCCCATAGCTTGCTCCGCTGGTCCTCCGGCTGCCCTCTCGCACGGCGGTTATGCCGGGTGGGGTGTTCAAGCAAGCGGAACGACGCTGCGCGTCCGGATCAATCCTCACGGCTGCGCCGTTCCGTTTCGGCTTGCGAATGTACTGTCCGCCCTTCTCTTGGCAAGGCTCCGAGGACGGCTTTCGCGGCATATCCTCGCTCCGCTCCGGTATTCCACGGTCCGCCCTCTCCACCTTGCCAATTCACTTCGCGTCCAAGTGATGACGGCGTTGCCGAAAGGAACGCGAGGCAAAGATGAAAGAGGGACTCATGGAGGGCACGCTAATGACACCAAAGGACGTGGCCGAGTTGTACGGGGTGACAAGCCAAGAGCTTGCTCAGTGGCGGCGGGCAAACATCGGACCGCCCTACTTCACGCTTGGACGAAACACAGTCCGATACGACTCCGGCGACATCGAAGACTGGTTCAACGACCCTGCCAACGGGTACCTCCACGACTACCCCGCCGGCCGATAAGAGCTATGCGCCGTGACGGCCGTCCGTGCACCAGATTGCCCCCCACAGTCTCAGTTGGACGTTAGGGTGGTTTGCATGGCAATCATCGACCTTGAAACGACCAAAGATCAGGCGCGCAAACTTCTCGACTCGCGCATCGAATCCGTGACCGACTTGGTGATAGCGCGTAAGCGTGTCGACGAGCTGCGAGAGCAGCTCGCCGATGCCGAGCGAGATGACAAGAAGGCATACGTTCGGGCAACCAAAGACGGTTGGAGTGAGGACGAACTGAAGAAGCTTGGGCTCGACAACGGGGCCGCAGCGAAGCGTCGTACGCGGCGGACAACGGGTACTGGATCAGCGTCGGACACGAGCGCGCCGGAGAGCCCAAGCGACAGCTAGAGGCTGTCCGAGCAGCAACAGAAAGCAAAAGAATGGCCGGCCCGCGGGCCGGCCTTTCTTGTGTTCGATTTAGCGTTCGATGCCGCCGTCGCGGCTGGTGGTTCTCGTCCTCAGCGTCCCGTCCGGATGCTGATCGGGTGGGAGCTGCACGGGCGATCTCGACTGCTTTGGTGTCGGGGTGGCGAGCCGCATATCGCGTCGTAGCTCCTCGAGCTCGGCCGTCAGTACGGTCTGCGCTCCGTCCTCGCCGCGCATCTCGCGGTTGATCCGCTCGACCTCCCACTTCGCTGTCTGCAGCGCGTCCGTGTGCTTGAACGGTTGCTTCAATGCGTTCGCCGCGTCGCGGTACTCCTGCCGTGCTTCCTCCAGCTGACGCTCACGCTTCACCACCTCATCAGGCAGGCGCGTGACCTGGTTCTCAATGCGCTGAATGACCCCCACAGTCGGGAAGAGAGCGTCATTGCGTTTGAGCTCCACCGCGACGCCTGGCGCGCCCTCAATCTGCAACTCGACGCGGGACGCACCCATCTCGACCATGTTCGCTTGGCCCTGGACGAACCTGATGTCGTGACCGCCAATGGATGCCATCACACCAAGGTCCTTCGACCCCTGGATAGGGGGTCGTCCTGCGGTGTTCCTGTCCGCCCAAGTGCGCAGCGCTTCCACTGCGTCAGTACGCTTGTCGACGGTCCGACCGTTGATGGTCATGCGGAAGGCGTCACCGCCGACGTCGGGCGTTGTGCGCGCAGCTGCTTCCTTCAGTGCGGGCAGTTCCGCGGCGAGTGCTTTGCCTCGGACAATGGCGCTGTCCTTGCGGCGACTGAGCGCAGCCTGGTTGCGGTGCCAGCCCCGCTCAAGGCGCTGCAGGCGGGTCAGTTCCTGGTCGGCTTTGGACTTTTCCAGAATGAGCGGGTTACCGCTGGAAATGGCTTTGACCTCCGCGAAGGACAAGGTGTTATCACCGACGTCCTCAATCTCCCGCACGTCAAGGCGGCCGCGCATGATCTGGTCGATGAACTTACTCTTGCGCTCCAGCGTCTGCCACATGAAAGTATCGAACGATCCCTTGGTCACCACCTGCGAGATGGCAACCTCGGGGTTCTGATTGCCTTGCCGGATGATGCGGCCGTGACGCTGGGAAACATCCGCCGGCCGCCATGGTGCGTCGAGGTCAACCAGGTGCACGGCGCGGGCCTGCATGTTCGTACCCGTACCCATCTTCTGTGTCGATCCGATGAGCACAGCCACGTCCCCTGTCCGGCAGGCCTCGAAGAGCCGCCCTTTCTCGGCGTCGTTCTTCGCCTCGTGCGCGAAGCGCACCTTGTGCTCGGGTACGCCTCGCTGCACCAGGTCCTCACGCAGCTGCCCGTACGCATTCCACTTGTCCGAAGGCGTGCCGAGGTCGCAGAACACGATCTGCAGGGCGCCCGGCGTCAGGTGCGGATCTTTCGTCTCCAGGTCGATGTAGACGCGGTCTTTGTTCTCCTCGTACACCTTGGCCACGAGGTCCGCCGCCGCACTGATCTTCGTGGCTCCGACGAGGGCGTCCAGCTCCGGGTCGACCAGGCGCATGTCGAGAGCGGCTTTCCGTCCATCGCTGGAAATCTTCAGCATGTTGTCCTCGGTCGGATCGACCAGACGTGCCTGGATCTTCTCGGCGCGGTCTGCGATGTCCGCGATGTACGCCTCGAGCTCGATGGACGGCTCGACCGTGACCATGCGCGGTGAGCGCCTGCCGTCCTCGCGTTCCTCAATCACAGGCACGGGCAGCTGCAAGTCCTCGGCGGTCTTCACATCCGCGAAGGTGTGGAACATCTTCAGCAGCTCGGGCACGTTCTGGAACTTCGAGAACCGTTCCTTCATCTTGAAGCTGTCACCGCCGGCGACAGTCATCTCCATCTCGGTCACGACCTGGCCGAAGGTCGCAGCCCACGTGTCGAAGTCGTTGATGCCGGCCTTCTCCAACAGATCAGGGCGCAGGTATCGCTGCATCACGTACATCTCGGTGACACTGTTGGCGATCGGCGTCGCGGTCGCACCGGTGATCACCCTGTCACCGTGCACGCTGCGCAGGTACTCGACCTTCGCATGGAGGTCTGATGCACGCTTGGACCCATCGATCGCCGCGTCTTGAATGTTCGAGGCGGTCGAGAGGTTCTTAAAGTCGTGCAGCTCGTCCACGACCAGATAGTCGATGCCTGTCTGCTCGAAGGTGATGCCCTGGGTCGGCGGGGGTCTCGCGGAGCCGTTTGATCTTCTCCTCATCAGCCTGCAGGCGCGACTCCAGCTTCTTCACGCTCATCGCCTTGCCGCCGCTTGCGAGTGCACGCTCCTTCGCGGCCAGAATTTCCTGGCGCATGCGCTCAACCTCGCGGCCGCGGTACTGCGATTCCGATTCGGTCGACAACGGGATCCGCTCGAACGCGGTACGGGTCATGATGACGGCATCCCAGTCATTCGCGGCCGCACGGGCCACGAACTGACGGCGCCTGTCGCCGGCAAGGTCCGCTGACGACGCGGCAAGAATCTGCGCCTGGGGATAGATCTGCAACCACTCGCGGGCGAACTGATCAAGCATGTGATTCGGCACCACGACAGCAGGTTTCCGTGCCATGCCGAGTCGCCGCAGCTCCATCGACCCCATGACCATCTCGGCGGTCTTACCCGCCCCGACCTCGTGGAAGAGCCCCACGGATGGCTCGGAAATCATGCGAGCCACGGCGGCTCGCTGGTGCGGCCGAGGGTGCCAGTCCTTGACGAGTCCGGGCAGCGTGAGTCGTTCACCTTCGACGGTGTAGTCGCGCAGCACAAGCGAGTTGAACCTACGGTTGTATTCGTCGGTGAGGGCGATGGCGCGGTCGGCGTCCTCCCACACCCACTCCCCGAAACGGTCCTGCATCAGCTGGGCCTTCTCCTGAGCTGATGCCGTCTCGACAGGGTTAAGGATGCGCCGCTGGCTCTCCGGGTCGGGGTCCGGGTCGGTGACCTGGACTCTGCGTTGCTCGAGCAGGCACTTAAAAATTTCGCCCGCCGGCATCCGCTCGGTACCCCAGTCGTTGCGCACGGTGAAGCTATGCCTGTTCGCCTGGACGTCCCAGTTCGCGCCGGTCACCCTGTCCACGCGTGCCTGCCGATCCCGCGTAATGGTTTGCAGAAACTCCTGGTGGACGTCGGCCGAGATCCAGATGGAGCCGATGCGGGCTTCGATTTCATCCGCGCCCAGCGGCAGAGGCATGACTGCTTTCAGGTCCTCGACGTTGCGCAGGAACCGCTCATCCTCGGCCGCGGCGACGGTGGCGACGTCGAGCTTCTCCCGAATGTTACCGCTGAGGTACTCGGCACGGGTTTCCATGACCCCGGGCTCACCGGGCACGTCGTAGACCAGCTCCCCCAGGGCGTCCCTAGCCGCTGCTGAGTTGACGCCGAGCAGATTGGCTACCTCGGTGAGGTCGACTTCACCTCGGGCGTCGAGAGTGACCGCAAGGGCCTCAGCCGGGGTGTCGACACCTTGAATGGGTTGGCGCGGCTGGACCTGGCGGCCGCTCTGCAACGCTGCCGGAGTCGCCTTCTGGCTGGTTTCATCGAACCGCTCCAGAGCAGGGACAATCGGCCCGAAGGGGTCGCTGCGCAGCAGCGCCACCGCTTTCGGCGTCACCCTAGCCATGATGTCCTCGCCGACGTCATTGACCTTGCCGGTACGACGTTCGGTGAACCGGTTGATCGGGCCGAAGGAATCCACGTAGGTGCGGTAGGAATCGCGCAGGTTAGCGCGTTCGGTGGCGAGCTCCGGGGTGTCCTCCACGTTGCTCGCCTCGAGCGTGAGCACGGAACGGGCGAGGTCGCGCAGGCGTAGCAGGGACCGCAGTTCCCGCGTCTGGGTCGCGGGGACCTTCAACGGGGCGATTGATCCATCGATGTCGACCTGACGGAAGGTCCCGTCCGGCTCGGACATGATGTGCCCGACCTGGAGCTGCTTACCTGCAGGGACGATGGCTACAGACTCGATGACCTGCCCGGCCTGACGCTCTGCCACTCCCCTGCCGGCGTCGACGGCCGTGAGGGCAAGGTCCTGCAACTGGTTGTGCAGCAGCTCCGGTACGGCGGACAGGTCCTCGTTGCGCACAGTGAGTGTCGCTGACCCGTACATACCGTTACCCACCACGGGCTCACCCAGCACCCGCTGTGGATTCTCAATGAAGTAGGCATTCATCCGGGCCACGTCCTGGCTCGCGTCAACCTCGGCGCTGCGCTCGGTGTCGTCGCCTGTGGACAGGACGCGCGACTCCAGCCACTGCGGACTCAGCGGTTCTTCGCCTGGGAGTCGCTTGCGGAAGATCAGCACGTCGGTGAGGGCGTCGGTGCCAGCGGCGCGGCGGTGCGCACCGGTCGGCAGGCGAACGGCTCCCAGCAGGTCGGCTGTCTCGTAGATTTCACGGCGGGCTGCCGGGTTCTGGGCGTCCATGGTGAACGCGGAGGAAATGACGCCGACGACGCCACCGGGTCGGGTGAGGTCGAGGGACTTGATGATGAAGTGGTTGTGCATCGAGTGGTTGCCCGCGTTGTGTCGCGGGTCATGCAGCCTGGTCTTAGCGAACGGAACGTTGCCGACGGCAGCGTCGAAGTAACCGGTAGGCAGGCGCGTGTCAGCGAAGGACTCAGCGCGGATATCGGCGTCTGGGTAGAGGGCCTGGGAGATACCCGCGGTGATCGGGTCCAACTCCACACCGGTCATGGTCGCAGTCTCAGGTGCGAGGCCGATGAAGGTGCCGGCACCTGATCCCGGTTCAAGCACACGGCCACCGGTGAAGCCCAGAGTGTTCAGGGTCTGCCAGAGTTCCGTGGCGAGGGCGGGATCGGTGTAGTGGGCGTTGATGACGGTCCGGTTCGCGGCCCGGTACTCGCTCTCGCTCAGCAGCTCGCGTAGTTCGGCGCGGTCAGCTTCGTACTCACTCCGGGTCTCATCGAACACCTCAGCCACACCCGTGGCACCCCAGCTCCCCCACCGTGCCAGCACGGCACGCTCCTGTGCGGTGGCTGCCCGATCCTGGTCCTGCAGCTCACGCAGGACGCGCAGCGCAGCAACGTTGGCCTGGAAGCGCGCACGGGCACCCGACGGGGCAAGGTCATCCTGCCGCGCAGGAACGAAGCGGCCCTCGGGTGCAGCTGGTACTACGGGCGCTGGCTGTTTTGGTCCAGCTCCTCGGACCTCAGCGTCTCCAAGTCCTCCTGATACCCGTGGTTGAACGACTGCAGAATCTCGTGCATCAGCCTGGTCGACTCCGGCAGGTCCTCGTCCGAGTCGTCGCCCTCCGTCTCCATCACCTCCGGCGTCAACATCTCCGCCCGCACGATCTCCTCGGCTTGCATCCTCGAGGCGTTCAGCCGGCCCACCTTTTCCAGGTACGTCTCGCCCTCCGGATCCGGTCCCGCGATCTGGTACTGCAGCTCCCCTACCTGGTTCATCGCTTCTTCCCCCAGCTTCCGGAACCACTCGTCCGGGTCCGGAATCAGGGCGTACTGCGACGGCGCGGTCATCTTCCACGTCTCCTGCGCGAACTTGCCGTACTTGTTCATCGAGAACCTCCTCTGGTGGTGCGAAAAGAAATGCGTCTAGGTCGAGACTTGCTTGACCATCAATCTGGTTGCGTTTGCTTGATCGCGCCATCGGACGTCCCCCTGGTGCCGGTAGAAATACTGCTCCCACCGTACCCACTGGCTGCTATCGATCCCGGAGGCTTTAGAGCGTGCTGATCAGACACCGATACCAAGGCCAAAAGCCCGTTCGCTATATACCAAGCGGCTTCTGCAAACTCGTGAATAGCTTCAGGTGTTGGCTGAGCGAGATCTCGAGCTACCAACTTCTGCAAGCGTCTTAGCTCATGCGTCGCTTGAGCAAGGAACTGGGGAATCCCGAGCTGCCTACTCAGTTGCACCGGCGTGTTGTCGATACTCGGGCGGCTGGTTGAGGGTATAGACGAGGGAACGTGATGGGGGTCCGCAACGACGTCGAGAGCGTCCTGAACTGCCTCCATCGCATAGTTCACGGCATCCACGGGGTCCACCTGAGCTAGTGCACTGACTGCCTTGATAAAGGAACCCTTGCGTCGGGAATACAGCTCCACCCCAAAGTACGGCGATTCATCCCGGAGCTTGGCAAAACGTTGCATACCGTCCTGCCATGCCTGCAAATTTCGGGTTTCTTCCGAAGTAGCAGCGGTTCCTGACCCGTCATCAGTATCTACCTGTGCATCATCACCACCCGGCGCCCGTGCGGGGGGCGGTGTCGCCGGCTCGCTCTCGTTAAGCTGCGCCGACCCTGAGAGCCCGAGTTCTCCCGACCCAGAAAGATTGAGTGTCCCCGAGTGCACCTCAAGTGGCCTCTCAACGGCTTCCTTGACGTTGTCTCGCAGCGCCTGCGCGTCCTCAAAAAAGTCTGCACTTGCTCCCGGTACCGCAAAGGTTTTCACTTTCGGGACTCTCGCCGCCACAGCGGTTATCACTTGCTTGACTGGGCGTTGATAAACCAGGAGCAGAACTACGACGGCAGTTGGCCAAGCGAGGGAGTCGATCACACCTCCGATGAACGTCATCCACTCTGCACTCACTTTCCGCCCCGCTTTCCATAGACGTCACTAGCCAAACCGTCTGTGCGCAGCGCGCGGATGATGGTTGACCGATGGACCTTGAATCTCTTCGCGATGGCTTCGACGGTCAGTTTTTCCTTCTCCCTGAGCCTGCGGGCTTCCACGACATCGTGTGGTTGAAGGCGCGGCGGTCGTCCTCCCTTACCTGTGGCGACCGCGAGGCCGGCCTTCGTCCGTTCCCGGATCAGCTCGCGTTCCATCTCTGCGACGCTGGCGATGATGTTGAACATCAGCCGGCCCGAGGCCGTGGTGGTGTCGATGCCCTCACCGAGGGATCGGAACATAACGCCCCGCTCGTGGAGAGAGTCGAGTAATTCCACGAGCCCGCGCACCGTGCGCCCTAGGCGATCGAGTTTGGTAACGACGAGCGTGTTGCCTGGCTGAAGTGCGCGAAGGCACTGCTCCAGCTCGGGACGTGTCATCGTCGCACCCGACTTTCCGTGGTCGGCGTAGACGTCGTAGCAACCGGCGTCGACCAGCTGACGGGTCTGAGCCTCGAGGTTCTGGTCCGTAGAGGACACGCGGGCGTATCCGATCAGGACGCCGTCAGGCACCAGCCGCGGCTCCTCGACGCCTTCAAGGCGTTCCGGTCGATCCATGTGTCCTCCCCTAGTCCGGAGGGTCGCAAAATCCGTCTCACCCCCGCGTTATGACAGTACACGTTTCGCACTTGGTTTGAGAGCCAGAAACGAGGGGGCTCCGAGTGGTGCATAATAACTGGGTCTTAAACGGTCGTTTATGCACGTTGAGTCCTGGCCCTCACGCAGAGGATTGACAACCGCCACCGTGTAAAGCACCCTTGTCAGGACAAGCATGCTTTACGTAAAGGGGTGGCGTGCAGAACAATATCCGCGATCTTCGCGCCGAGACGGGCATGTCGCAGCGGGAGCTGGCCGAGGCCCTGCAGGTCTCGAGGCAGACCGTCAACTCAATCGAGACAGGCCGCTACGACCCATCCCTGCCCCTGGCTATCGCCATCGCCCGTTATTTCCATCGCCCGGTAGAGGAGATTTTTCATGCAGACTGATACGCGCGCTTCCCGCAACGTGGTGGCCCTAGGGATCCTCGGAGTCATCCTCGGACTGGTGACCGTCACCGTGGTCCTACTCCGCGAGCACGCCCCAGGCGACATGATTCCGGGGTTCCTCGTCGGACTCGGAATCGGAGTCGCCGGAGCCCTGGTCATGGCATGGAGGGTACTCCGCCGACCGGAGCACGCCTCGACCTTTGAACGCGCGTGGACGCAAACCGGCGACGAACGCGAGGACACACTCCTGACCCGGGCGTTGGCCGTCGTCGGGCTGGCATCCCTTCCCTTGGTCGGAATCGCCACGCTCGCCATCGGCTTCGGCGCCGAGGCACCCATGGTCATGACCCTGCTCATGGGCACGCTGTTCATCACCGGGGGCACTTCGTTCGCGGTCCTCAACCACCGTAACTGAGCACATCGGGTTCTCCCCCTACAGGCACGAAGGGCGTGGTGGCCTCGCTCTTCGTAGCTTGGTGGTTACACCCGATTCAACGGCGGCCGAAACACAAGCCGAAGCCGAGCCTCCAACGCGGCAGCGTCCCGCTCAGTATGCGCTCGGACCCAGGAGACGTCACAGCCCAGCAGCCAGCTCCGAATCGCAGTCGCCTGCCCGGTCGTCACCTTCTGCCGGGTCGGATTGCCCGTGACATTGGGCGGGATCTGAAACAGCAGCTCACATACATTCCGACGCAACGAGGATCCCGCAAGGCTCACACCTCCACCAAGGTGCGTCGAAAGGCGCTTCTGCAAACTCGTCGCCGTACCGACATACTGCGGCACTCCACCACGCGACCACAGGTACACGCCCGGCTCGTTCGGCAGATCCGCGCGGGCCAGGCCACTTGCAGCACGTCTCGGCGCCGCAAGGAGCCGAGTCCAATCCTTGCCCGAAGGCTCAGCGGAGTCTGGAGTTGTCGACGAAGTCGCCTCGTCAATCGCATCGAGAATGGCGTCCATCTCGAAGTCATCCTGGGCACCATAGATGTTCAAATCGCTGTGGCTGTAGGAGTTCATCACGCCGCAAGAGTATCGCCCTCAAAATCGCAGAAACGAGCGGAAAAGCCGAGCTGACCCTTCCTGCCTCACGGACCCGAAGGACGGTCCAGCGACGGAACGTAGTTTTCGCGGACGTATTGATTAGTTGATCATCGACGCCTACGACGACACCCCCTGACCTGCCCTGAGGGCAGCCCTCAGGGCAGGCGTATGTGACTCGGGCAGTGAGAACGACCGATGTCGACAGATAGGGCCCGGTAGATCCATCCCTCAGGTGGGGGCTTTTGATCCATTCGGGCAGTCACGTCGTGGACCGGCAGGTACAGCACTGGGCCAGGGTGGGGCGCCCATTCCTCCACCCCTACCGGAACCGTCAGGTCAAAATCGACGAGTTCTTAGGTATTGAGCCTCCTGCCCACCTGTGCACGGCACAAGCTCCCCCACGCTCCGCTGCTTGTCCCGCACACACCTGGACAGCAGGAACCAAAGCGCCCGCCTGCACACACCCACCTCATGTCACCGACACGCCAGAGCTCACCTCGAGCGGACGGTGGCCATGCACAGCCTCCACGAGCTCACGGTCGGGAAGAAAAGCGGACGTCCCAGCTATGGTGCTGGTCGCAATGGACCACGTCACGGTGAACTGGTGCCCGTGCGATATTGCCCTCCACTCAAGGCTTTGCAAGCACCAAATGGTCTTACCTCTGCCCGCGATTTCTTCCTAGGCTGGAAGTGTTGACGTCGAGCAGAGGCGCACCCCACGCATACCAGTCGGAGAAGTAGTTTGGACACCGCAGACGGCTCGAAGGACAACGCCGACCAGTACGCCGCGGCATTCTCGCTCATGCACTTGGCGGGCATCACCGTGGGTGAGCTCTGGGTCTATTACTTCAGCATCGGGGGCAGCGTCGGAGAGTTCGAGGTCAACGCGTACCTGCACGGACTGATTCGGCTGCCGGCGCTCGACAGGGATCTGCTTTCCCAGTCCCTCAATGAGATGTACGACGACCTCTGTCGGAGCCCGCGTGCTCCCTTCAGCGCGAACATCCATGAGCGGAAGCACGATTCGTAGGACCGGCGAAGACCGAAAGCCTTCCTGAGCGGTCTGGGGTTGAGAGGCCCAGGAGCCCGCCGGGGAGGCACGAGGGCCTGACGGGGCTTCGGGGTGCGGTCAGGTGTTGGCATGACGATCGGCGCGATTCTGCTCATCCATCTGTGGGCGGGTGGAGCCCGAAGGGTGGAGCTCAAGCCGTCCACCTGCGGGTGAGCTACCCGGTTGATCGACGGGAGAAGTAGTCCGCGAGCACTGCGTTATCCTCATACGCCAGTTCCATTGCGAGGATGTCCGATTCGGTGAACCAGGTGATGCGTTGACCTTCGGTCAGGGCTATCGAGGTCGAGTCAACATCCAGTGGTGCGGTGAAGGTGTTCTCAATCCCGTATGACCGTCTGGTTCGTCCGAGGAATTCGATCGACTCAGCAGGCAGGGTGACGCCGAGTTCCTCGCGGACTTCCCGAGCGATGCAGGCAGCGGCTGTCTCACCGGGGTCGAGCATTCCGCCGGGAATGGCCCACATGTTCGGGAAAGCGATGGTCGGCTTGTTATCGCGGAGCTGCAGCAAGACAGCACCGACCTTGTTGACCAGGATGATCTGGCAGCCTTCACGGGCTCCGGCGCTACTCATGCCACCAGTGTAGGAATTGCGGACCTTGAATCGGCGGGCCGCGCCCGGGCGTCATGAGCTGACAGCGTCCGCAAAGGATCCCGAGATCAGGCGAAGCCTGTTGCTCCAAGGAGAGTGCCGACGAGGTAGGTGAATCCCATGGCCAGTGCCCCGCCCAAGACGAGGCGGATGACGGCCCTGCGTCGGGAGCTGCCGCCGGCGTGGGCGCTGAGGGCGCCGGTGATGGCCAGGGCGATCAGGACGGCGATGAAGGTGGCGGGGATCCTGATGCCGGCGGGGAAGAGCAGGATGGCCAGCAGTGGCAGGACAGCTCCGGCAGCGAAAGCTGCAGCGGAAGCGAGGGCGGCGTGCCAGGGGTTTGCGACCTCGAGCTCGTCGATGTTCAGTTCGGCGGAGAGGTGAGCGGCGAGGGCATCGTGCGCGGTGAGTTCATGAGCGACTTGGCGTGCCGTTTCCGGGGACAGGCCTTTCTCCTCGTAAAGGCCGACGAGTTCCGCGAGTTCGCCCGCGGGGTCGTCGGCGAGTTCCTGGCGTTCCTTGTCGATGAGCGCTTCCTGGCTGTCGCGTTGGCTGCTGACCGATAGGTATTCGCCCAGTGCCATTGACACGGATCCGCCGACGACGGCAGCTGTGCCGGCGACCAGGATCGGCGTGAGGGTGTTCGTCACTCCTGCTACACCGATGACCGTTGCGGCGGTCGAGACGATGCCGTCGTTGGCGCCGAGAACGGCGGCACGCAACCAGTTCAAGCGTGCGGCGATTCCAGTGTCGTGCGGCTCGATGCGCGTCTGCTGGGCCTCAGCCATGGCGAGCAGTCAACCACCTCAGCGGCGCCCGTACCACGCAGGAATGGCTTGCCTACATCAGCCAAACGTTCCATCCCTTCGTCCCTCCAGTACAACGGGCCCGGTTGGCAACTATCAGCGCGTGCCCTTCCGGACCCCGCCGATACCTGCCCGTGTTCTTAGCTGCCCGGTCGGGTTGTCGTTCCGAGTTCACTGAGGTTGGTGAGGGCGTAGCGCAATCGGGCGTCCGCGTCGTGGGCTACCTCGCGGACGGCGGAGCTGTCGCTGAGTTCCAGCATGGTCAGCGGGTCGATCGCCTCGATCGTCGTCACCTGCGCGTCGGCGCTGCGGCGGACGATGACGTTGCAGGGCAGCAGCGCTCCCAGGGACGGCTCGGCAGCCAGTGCCTGACTGGCCAGGGTCGGGTTGCACGCGCCGAGGATGACGTAGTCCCCCACCGCGTCCCCGGCCTCGGCACCGAGCTTCGTGGTGAAGGTGGATCGGACGTCGATCTCGGTGAGGATCCCGAATCCCTGCGCGGCGAGGGCTTCACGCGTGCCCTGCACGGCGTCCTCCCAGGACAGCGGGACGGTGATCGAGTGGGTGTAGGTCATCGGATCTCCTTTACGCGATATGCCCGCCCGCCCGCATGGATTCATCGCGGGCGGGTTCGGATCAGTGGCGGACGAATGTCAGGCGAGGTTCAGGCGAGGGTGAGGAACAGCTTTTCGAGTTCCTTTTTGTCCAGGCTGGCGTCCTTTTGGACGATGCACTGCTCGAGGCCGCTGGCGATGATCGCGAAGCCGGCCCGGTCCAGCGCCTTGGAGACCGCGGAGAGCTGCGTGACGACGTCCTTGCAGTCCTGGCCTTCCTCGAGCATGCGGACCACTGCGGCTAACTGGCCTTGTGCTCGCTTCATGCGGTTGATGACGGGGGTCAGTTCGGTCGGGTCCAGCTGCATGGTGTTCTCCAAGGGTCGTTTCTACTCCCTCAAGCTTATACCCCCACCCGTATTTTGACTACCCCCGGGGGTATACGGAATACTCCTGGGGGTATCCACTTCAGTACCGACCGGAAGGTTCCCATGAACACCCCCACCCCCACTGCCACCGCTCCCGCCACCACCGCCGCCCCTGCTGCCCCTGCCATTACGGCGCTGGCACCCGAGGAACTGCGCTCCTGGCTCGACGGCCAGAACGCTGAGAGCGGGCAGCAGGATCTCGTGGTGATCGATGTGCGGTCCGCGGCCGAGTTCGAGTCCATGCACATCCCCGGCTCCTACAACGTGCCGTTGCCGCTGCTGTCCGAGCACACCGATGAGGTCGCGTCCCGCCTGGGCTCACGGGTCGTCCTGGCGTGCCAGTCCGGTGTGCGTGCGGAGCAGGCCCGCCAGCGCCTGGCCGCCTCGGGCATCAGCACCGCCCACGTCCTGACCGGCGGAGTCCCCGGGTACGCCGCAGCCGGCGGCGACGTCGTGCGCGGCAAGGCCCGCTGGGACCTCGAGCGGCAGGTCCGCATGGTCGCCGGATCCCTGGTCATCGCCGGCCTCGCCGGTGGACGGTTCGTTTCCCCCAAGGTCCGCACCATCGCCGGCGTGATCGGTACCGGGCTCACGTTCTCCGCGGCGACCAACACCTGCGCCATGGGTAAGGCCCTGTCCGTCCTGCCGTGGAACAAGGCAGCCCAGGAACCCACCCGCGAATCCGCGATCCACACCCTCCCCACCACCACCTCGGCCACATCAGCCCAGAGCACCCAGGCTGCGAACACGGCTGACGGCAAGGCCGATCGCGAAGGTGATGCGGCGTGAGCGTGACCCTGATCCTCGTCCTGGCCCTGTCGATCCTGATCGGACTGTCCCTGGGTGTCCTGGGCGGTGGCGGGTCGATTCTGACCGTCCCGATCCTGGTGTACGTGGCCGGGTTCGAGGCCAAGGAAGCGATCGCGGCGTCCCTGTTCGTCGTCGGTGTCACCTCGGCGATCAGCGTCATCAGCCACGCCCGGAACGGACGCGTGATGTGGCGGACCGGCCTGATCTTCGGCGCCGCCGGCATGGCCGGCGCGTTCATCGGCGGGCTGCTCGGCGGGTACATCCCCGGACAGATCCTGCTCATCGCGTTCGCCCTCATGATGGTCGCCACCTCGATCGCGATGATCCGCGGCCGCAGGAAAACCACCAGCTCCACCCCATCCGAGGGTGTGAAGCGTGAGCTGCCGCTCAAGCGGGTCATCCTCGACGGTGTCGTCGTCGGCCTGGTCACCGGCCTCGTCGGGGCCGGCGGCGGGTTCCTCGTCGTTCCCGCCCTGGCACTGCTCGGTGGACTGCCGATGTCGGTGGCCGTCGGCACGTCACTGGTCGTGATCTCCATGAAGTCCTTCGCGGGCCTCGCCGGGTACCTCACCACCGTGGAGATCAACTGGCCGCTGACTCTCGCCGTGACCGTCGCAGCGATCGTCGGGTCCCTGATCGGCGCTCAGCTCGCCGGCCGGATCCCCGAGCAAGCGCTTCGGAAGGGTTTTGGCTGGTTCGTCCTGGTCATGGGTGCATTCGTCCTCATCCAGCAGGCACCCGCGGACAGCCGCCTCATCCTCGCAGCGGCCGTCGCCGGCGTCGCCCTCGCCGCGTTCATTGCGTGCCGGTTCATCATCCCGGCCTGCCCCCTGAACACCCGCAACCGACACCACACCGGTAACGATCAGGCCGATCAGGGCCGGCGGGGTCGGCGCCGCAGCACACCCACACCCGCCTGATCCATCCCAACACCACCTCACCTACAGCGTTCGACCCCATCCCACCCAGAAAGGACCTCTCCATGGCAGAGATCACGATCAATGACACCAACGCCCGCCGCCCGTCAGCGCAGATCCTCGACGTCCGTGAGGACTTCGAAGTCGCCGAAGGCATGATTCCCGGCGCCCTGCACATCCCGATGGGAGACCTGCAGGCACGCCTGTCCGAACTGGATCCCGCCGTCCCGATCATCGCTGTATGCCGCAGCGGGAACCGCTCAGCCCGCGTCGCGGACGCCCTCAACAGCACCGGTTTCAGCGCCGACACCATGGCCGGTGGCATGACTGCCTGGACCCGTGCGGGTCTGCCCACTACCTGAACCCGCCGTACGACCACGCCCCGCCCCAGAAGAACCCGGAAAGGACAGAACACGACCATGACAACCACGACCACGATCGACGTCACGGAACAGAGCTTCGCGCAGACCCTGGAGAATAACGACATCGTCTTCGTCGACTTCTGGGCAGCATGGTGCGGGCCCTGCCGCATGTTCGCCCCCACCTACGATGCCGCCGCCGAAAGGCACCCGGATGTCGTCTTCGCCAAGGTGGACACCGAAGCCGAGCAGGCCCTCGCCGCCGCCGCGAACATCACCTCCATCCCCACCCTGATGGCATTCAAGAACAAGACCCTGGTCTTCTCCCAGCCCGGAGCCCTGAACGCCGCGGGACTGGAAGAACTCGTCCAGGCCGTGAAGAACCTGGACCTGGACACACTCCGCGCGGATGCCACACCACACAACGCCTGACAGGGACTTCCCGCCGGGGCCGTTGCGCACCATCACGGCCGATGCCCTGGCCGAACTCTGGCCCGGCGTCGCACTGGTGGATGTCCGGAGCGGGCAGGAGTATTTCACGGCCTTCATCCCCTGCAGCCTGAACATCCCACTCGAGGAACTGCCCTACCACCTCACCGACCTACCCGACACCACGGTGTATCTGCTGTGCGGCTCCGGTAAGCGCAGCAGCGAGGCCGCCCGGATGCTCACCAGCCGCGGCTACGACACAGTCAACGTCGCCGGCGGAATCACCGAATGGTACCGAGGCGGCCACCCAGTCACCTACACGCCACCCCCACCAAACCAGGCAGGCCAGGCAGACCAGACACACCGGGCCAACCGGGCAGGTTTGGGCAAGCTGGGCAGGCCGTTGAAGACCCGGCGACGGACCCCATAAGCCGGGTGCGTGCCCGGACCCGGCCCGTCCCGGGTCCGGTCACTCACCCTCCTCCCAGCACCCTTCCCCGCAGGCATCTCCCGCCTTGCGGTATACCCCTAGGGGTATTACGCTAGATACCAGAGCGATACCCCAGGGGGTATCAGAAATCGCGAACTGAAGGAGCACCAGATGCTGATCGAACGGATTTACGACGAAGACCTCGCCCAGGCCAGCTACCTCATCGGCTGCCAGGCCAACGGCACCGCTGTCGTGGTCGATGGCCGCCGCGACATCGCGGTCTACCAGGACCTCGCGGCGAAGAACAACATGAAGATCGTGGCCGTCGCCGAGACCCACATCCACGCCGACTACCTCTCGGGCACCCGCGAACTCGCGGCAGCGACCGGGGCCGAGATCTACGTCTCCGGTGAAGGCGGACCGGACTGGCAGTACGAGTTCGAGGGCAAGCGCCTCTTCGACGGCGACAAGATCACCGTCGGCAACATCAGCATCCAGGCTGTCCACACCCCCGGACACACCCCTGAGCACCTGTCCTTCCTCGTCACCGACGGCGCGTTCAGCGATCAGCCCGGCTACCTGCTCTCGGGTGACTTCGTGTTCTCCGGCGACCTCGGCCGCCCCGACCTCCTCGACGAAGCCGCCGGCGGCGTCGACACCCGCTTCGAGGGCGCGAAGCAGCTTTTCAAAAGCCTGCAGGAGAAGTTCCTGACCCTGCCCGACCACGTCCAGGTCCACCCCGCCCACGGCGCCGGCAGCGCCTGCGGCAAAGCACTCGGCGCGATCCCGTCCACCACCGTCGGATACGAGCGCCTCTACTCCTGGTGGGGCCCCTACCTCGCCGCGAACGACGAGCAGGGCTTCATCAACGAACTCCTCGACGGCCAGCCCGACGCCCATGCCTACTTCGGCCGCATGAAGCACGAGAACCGGCAGGGACCGGCCGTCATGGGTGAGCGTGCACCGCTGACCGAACTGGACAAGGACCAGGTCGCCGCTGGTATCGCAGCGGACACGATGACGTTCATCGACACCCGCTCGGCGAACGAGGTCCATGCCGGGACGGTGACTCGCTCCCTGAACATCCCGGCAAGTGCTGCGATCGCGACCTACGGGGCGTGGGTCGTGAACCCCGAGACGGACAAGAACCCGCTCGTCCTCCTCGCCACCAGCCAGGACCACGCACAGGAGATCTGGGACCACCTCGTCCGCGTCGGCATCGACGACGTCGCCGGGTACGTCACCAGCATCGACGGTCTGCCCACCACCACGCCCGCCCTCGTGCAGCCCGAAGACCTCGCAGAGGTCGACGCCGCGATGATCCTCGACGTCCGCAACCGCACCGAACACACGGCCGGCCACGTCCCCGGAGCCCACCAGCTCAACGGCGGACGGGTCATGTGGCACCTTGACGAACTCCCCACCGAAGGAACGATCGTCACCTACTGCCAGAGCGGCCTGAGGAACTCCGTCGCTGCCAGCGCCCTGCGCCGGGCAGGCTACGACATCGTCGAACTCGACGGCAGCTACAGCGCCTGGAACGCCTACCAGCAGTCCCACCAGAGCGCACCCGCCGGAAAGTAACCCCCTAGACCGCCCAGGGCCGGCCTCCACCGGCTCCGGGCACTGAGCCCGGGCCCGCCCCCACGCGCGCCCGGGCTCTTTCACGCCCATCACCTGAACGGAACGCCACGCATGCCGGGCAGCACACACCCCCGCAACAACCCGCGCCATCACCCGCACTATCAACCAAATTCACGGGGTGCCGTGCTCGGACTGCGGCAGAACCTGGCGCAGTTCATGCTGCTCGTGGCGGTCAACGCGCTGGTCGGCGGGACGCTGGGCCAGGAACGCACCGTCCTGCCCCTTCTTGCCTCCCAGACATTCCACCTGGACCAGTACACGAGCGCCCTGACGTACATCATCGCTTTCGGGCTCTCCAAGGCCGCGATGAACTACTTCGCCGGCACCCTCTCGGACCGGTACGGCCGCAAACCCGTCCTGGTCGCGGGCTGGCTTGTCGCGATCCCCGTCCCGCTCATGCTCATCTTCGGGCCGACCTGGGGATGGATCGTGGCCGCGAATGTGTTCCTGGGCGTCAGCCAGGGCCTGACCTGGTCCACAGCGGTCATCATGAAAATGGACCTCGTCGGCCCGAAGCAACGCGGCCTCGCCATGGGACTGAACGAAGCAGCCGGCTACCTCGGAGTCTCCATCACAGCCCTGGCGACCGGCTACATCGCCGCCGAACACGGGCTGCGGCCCGGCCCATTCCTCCTCGGCGCCGCCTACATCGCCCTCGGACTGGGCCTGTCCGTCCTTTTCGTCCGTGAGACCCACCACCACGCGAAAACCGAAGCCTTCCAGCACGACGCCGAAGATAGCAATGCGCACCGTGATGAAGGCGGCAGTGTGCGCGGCAGTGCGCATGCCAGTCTCACCACAGGACAGGTCTTCGTACTCACCAGCTTCAAGGACCGCTCACTTTCCGCGGCGAGCCAGGCCGGACTGGTCAACAACCTCAACGACGGTCTCGCCTGGGGCCTCTTCCCCGTCCTGTTCATCAGCTCCGGGCTGAGCCTGAACCAGGTAGGGATCCTTGCCGCCGTCTATCCCGCGGTCTGGGGCGCAGGACAGCTCGTCACCGGGGCAGCCTCCGACAGGTGGGGTCGAAAATGGCTCATCGTCGCCGGCATGCTCGTCCAAGCCGCAGGACTAGCAACAGTAGCCGCAGCCCACACGTTCCAGCCCTGGCTCTTCGCCGCGATCCTCCTGGGACTCGGAACAGCCATGGTCTACCCCGCACTGCTGGCTGCAATCGGGGACGTCGCACACCCGATGTGGCGGGCCCGCTCCGTCGGGATCTACCGGTTATGGCGTGACGGCGGCTTCGCCATCGGAGCACTCCTGGCCGGACTCCTCGCGGACCGGTACGGGATCCCCGCAGCCATCACTACCGTCGCCGTACTCACAGCAGTCTCCGGCGTCGTGGTCGCGGTCCGAATGCGCGGCGATGACCACACCTCGAGGTGAGAAGGAGATCCGGAGTTTCCTTCTACCAGCGTGAGCCAGCAGCCCGAAGACGTGATGCTGGTCAGCGTGCTATCCGCACCGACCTGGACTGTGCTGATGTGTGCGCGACCACCGTCAACAGCGCCATGCGCGCCGTCAGCCTTGGCCTGCTGGGGGACCACCTGCAGCACTTCGTGACGCAGCCCACGAAGCTGTGACCAGCGACTTATCCGCTGCTGTCGACGCAAAGGTGAAGGAAGCAACCCAGGCCATCAGCCGGCTCCTGCGCTAACCCCACCACTACCTCAGCCCCACACTCAGACCCACAAGCAGCACGCATCTTGTGCTGCGAACCTCCTTCTCGCGCGCCCAGGACCAGATACCAGCGAACTCCCCACCTGTGACTTACTACACCTTGATATATACCCCCGGGGGGTATAAGTTTGGTGTTACCTCAGAAGGTAGTCTCCCGTTTCCGGGATATACGCCGTACAGGTCGACTGCACCGCGCGATGGAATCGGGCCTCATCAAGGCTTCCCTTTCTGCGCTGCGACTCCCTCAACAATTTCGCTGCTCACCGACTGCAGGAGACCACCATGACCGACACTGTCAGGACCCGGATGAACCTCACCGACATCAGTGGAATCCAGAACTCCGACGCAAACCCTCCTACGGGTGGCTCGTGTGGGTGTTGCGCGTCTCAGCAGGTGACTGCAGCGCAACCGGCGACCGAAGGCAGCGTGTCTGCTGACTATTCAGTGGCTGGCCTGACCTGTGGTTCCTGCGCCGGCCGCGTCAGCAGCGCCATCAGCGCCCTGGACGGCGTGGAGGATGTCCAGATTGCTCTCGTTCCTGGCGGCGTATCAACCGTCAGTGTTACCAGCAGCCAGCCCCTCGTCGAGTCGTCCGTTCAGGACGCCGTCGAGAAGGCCGGCTATCAGCTCGCGACCGCCTAGTAGCCACCGCGCCTAGGCACGGGCACGCCTTTACTCGAGGGGCCCAAGGAAGAGTCATCATGAGCAAGAACCAGAACATCAACAACCAGCATCACCACCCGGGCCAACCGGATTCAACGCACGGTCAGGCCATGCCCGACGAGCACGCCCACTCAGCAATTTCCACCCAGGAACAACCTGCGAGTGGTCAGCACGCGGATCACCACGGACATGCGGGTCATGAAGGTCATGAAGGTCATGGGATGGACGATGATCATCAGGTGCACTCCCATGGGGAGCATGCCGGGCACTCGACCGCGATGTTCAAGAACCGGTTCTGGATCAACCTGGTCCTCGCGATCCCCGTTGTGGGTTTCAGCCCCATGTTCACCATGCTGTTCGGGGCCATGCCGCCCGAGTTTCCCGGCTCTGCGTTGATCGCTCCGATCCTGGGTACGGTCATCTTCGTCTACGGTGGTGCACCGTTTCTGAAGGGCGGGCTGACGGAGCTGAAGTCCCGGCAGCCGGGCATGATGCTGCTGATCGCGATGGCGATCAGCGTCGCGTTCATCGCCTCCTGGATTACGACCCTCGGCATCGGCGGGTTTGATCTGGACTTCTGGTGGGAGCTCGCCCTTTTGGTCGTCATCATGCTCCTCGGGCATTGGATGGAGATGCGTGCCCTCGGCTCGGCCGCCGGGGCCCTGGATGCCCTGGCGGCCCTGCTCCCCGACGAGGCCGACAGAGTGACCGGCACTGGCACTGGCATCGAGACCGTGCCGGTCAGTGCCTTGGTCGTCGGTGACGTGGTGCTCGTACGCTCCGGCGCCCGTGTACCGGCCGATGGGCAAATCACCGACGGGACGGCCGAGTTCGACGAGTCGATGATCACCGGCGAATCCCGCACCGTGTCCCGCACCATCGGTGAGACCGTCGTCGCCGGCACAGTAGCCACTGATAACGCGGTCCGCGTGCAAGTGAACGCTGTCGGGTCGGAGACAACCCTCGCAGGGATCCAGCGTCTGGTCGCCGAAGCGCAAGCTTCCTCCTCGAGGGCGCAGGCACTCGCGGACCGGGCCGCAGCCCTGCTGTTCTACTTCGCCCTCGGCGCCGGCATCCTGACCTTCATCGCGTGGATGGTCCTCGGCAGCCCGGATGATGCAGTGATCCGCACTGTCACCGTCCTGGTGATTGCCTGCCCCCACGCCCTGGGCCTGGCAATCCCCTTGGTGATCGCTATTTCGACCGAGCGTGCCGCGAAGGCCGGGGTGCTGATCAAGAACCGGATCGCCCTGGAACGCATGCGCACCGTCGACGTCGTCCTGTTCGACAAGACCGGCACCCTCACCGAGGGCCGGCACGCCGTCACCGCGACCACCACCGTCACCGGTGTCACAGAACCAGAGCTCCTGGCTCTGGCCGGTGCCGCGGAAGCCGACAGTGAACACCCGGTCGCCCGGGCCATCGTCACCGCCGCACAATCCAACTCCGCAGCAACGCATCTTGGCTACACGGGGACCGGATTCAGTTCCATGACCGGCCGCGGTGTCCGGGCCACCGTCAGCGGCCATGACGTGGCGGTGGGCGGACCGAACATGCTCGCAGAGCTCGGCCTCACCACTCCGGTCGACATCGCCACGACGGTGGACGAATGGGTGGGCCGTGGTGCGTCTGTGCTCCACGTCATCCGCGACGGCTCGGTGATCGGTGCGGTTCGGCTCGAGGACGAGGTCCGCGAGGAATCCAGGGCAGCAGTCAAGGCGCTGCAGGCCCGTGGGGTGAAAGTCGCAATGATCACCGGGGACGCACGCCAGGTCGCCGACGTCGTCGGTAAGGAACTCGGCATCGACGAGGTGTTCGCCGACGTCCTGCCGCAGGACAAGGACACCAAGGTCACCGAGCTGCAGTCCCGCGGCCTGAAGGTCGCGATGGTCGGCGACGGCGTGAACGACGCACCGGCCCTGGCCCGCGCCGAGGTCGGCATCGCCATCGGCGCCGGAACCGACGTCGCCATGGAGTCGGCCGGCGTGGTTCTCGCCGGAAACGACCCACGATCGATACTGGCGTTGATCGACCTGTCCCGGGCGAGCTACCGCAAGATGATCCAGAACCTCATCTGGGCCACCGGGTACAACGTGCTCGCCGTACCCTTGGCCGCAGGAGTCCTGGCATTCGCAGGGATCCTCCTCTCCCCCGCCGCCGGCGCGGTCCTGATGAGCGTGTCAACCATCGTTGTCGCCCTCAACGCCCAACTGCTGCGGCGGATCGATCTCAGCCCACAACGGATCAGCACCGACTAAAGTCACCGCTGCCTGTGCGTGTTTCACCCGAGCATCGAACCTGCTCGACGATCTGTTCGTTGATCAGGGTCAATGCTCGGAGCGGCATCTGGTTACGCTGGAAGGAAAGACAAGAACACGGAACACCAGCACCGAATGAACGATCCGACGTGTTGTGACCTGGCGTGAAGTGACATCAAGCGCATGAACGGCAGTACCGGAAGCGAAAGGAAGGTGGGATTGGTGAGGACGGAAATCGACACCGGAATGCATCATCGCGCTATGCTCCGGTCGCCGTTGACCTCTCTGCTTCCTGCCATGCTCTCGTTTGTCGGGTTAACCGCTGTGATCGTCGGAATCCTCGCCATGCACGTCTGGATGGGCGGCCACGGAGCCACAACCCACCACAACACCGGCCCAACAACGCTGATTACCACGGATGTCCATCCCGCCTCCGCCACAGTGTCGTCAGCACTGTCATCCAGCCACACCCACAACCAGTCCACGACGCAACTACTGCCCGCCCTGACGCAGGCCAGCGACTCATCAGATCAGGGAATGATTGCAGGGTGCGGCGGGGACTGCGCGGACGACATGGCATTGAGCATGTGTGTGCTGGCCATGGTCCTCGTCGGCATCGCCTGGCTCCTCACCCCGACCGGACAGGCCCTCATATCCTCGGTGCTCCGCCGCGGTCCACCCGTGACGTACTGGGCGTCCCGACCAGCTCCTACTCCTTCATTGACTCAACTCTGCATCAGTCGCACATAGGATCCGCGGCCCATACCCGCCCCATACCGGCGGTCGGCCAACGTCCCAGCATGCCCGCACGCCCTCCAACGGCATCCGACGCATCCGCGTCGATTGACGGCGTAGCCGGCGCTGCCTCATCCCTTGGCCTTTTTTCGGCGGGGGTGAGCGACTGACAGCACACCACTTTTTCGAGCTTTGAAGGATCTGACCACGATGAAGCGTTACCTTTCTCTTGCCGCACTGAGCCTCGCGACGGCTCTCGCCCTCTCCGCCTGCGGCACAGACTCCGGCACCACCAGCACCGACACGACCAGCACCGAAGCTGCAGCTCCTGCCTCGAGCGCAGCTGCTGAAACGTCCCCGTCCCCGTCCGCTGACGCGTCAGCGACCACCGGTTCGGGCGCCGTGTCTGAGGAACACAACGACGCGGATGTCATGTTCGCGCAGATGATGATTCCCCATCACCAGCAGGCCGTGGAAATGAGCGACATGATGCTCGCCAAGGACGGCATCAGCCCCGAGATCACGGACCTCGCGACGAAGATCAAGGACGCTCAGGGCCCTGAGATCGAAACGATGACCGGCTGGCTGGAGTCCTGGGGTGAGCCCATGGAGCCGGAGGGCGGCATGGAAGGCCACGACATGGGCGACATGGGCTCCGACTCTGACGCAGGATCAATGGACAGCATGGGCAGCATGGAGGGCATGATGAGCGAGGACCAGATGTCCGACCTCGAATCCGCCGAAGGCACCGATGCGTCCCGCATGTTCCTGGAGTCGATGGCCGCCCACCACGAGGGCGCGATCGATATGGCCCGGACCGAGATCGACAACGGGGAGAGCCCCGAAGCGATCGCCTTGGCTGACACCATCGTCGCCACCCAGCAGGCCGAGATCGACGAGATGAAAGAGCTGCTCGCGGGTCTCTGACCTCACGCCAGCAACACCACGCAATCCACCCTTTGATCCGGTGTCCTCCAAGGACCTGATTCGAGGCATGTGATTGCCCTCTGACAGGTGCCGGTGTGGGGGCCCCGTTCCCTCCACACCGGCACCGTTTCGACCACTCACCGAGTCCTCGATTCACGGTCAGCTACTCAGCGACCGTTCCTGTATCGACTGTCTTTTCGACGCTTCCTGTAAGGACTGCCTGTTGTCTTCTTCCCTGTACCGCATTGCACACCTTGTCTCGATCACCGCCCTCGCAGTGCTGCTCAGCGCCTGCACCACCCCGGCCTCAACCTCACAGGACGCACCAGCGGCTGCACCAACGGAGTCCGCGTCAGCTGCGGACTACCCGTCCGGGCACATCCATGGAATGAGCGTCGATCCCGGTACCAACCGCATCCTGCTCGCCACACACGACGGCCTCTTCGACGTCACCCGATCCCCGGCCCAGCAGATCGGGCCGACGATAGATCTCATGGGCTTCACCACCACCAGCGACGGAACCCTGTACGCATCAGGACATCCCGGGCCAGGCACCGATCTCCCGGACCCCGTCGGTCTGATCACGAGCACCGACGACGGCCGCACCTGGGAACCTGTGTCCCGGCAGGGCGAAACAGACTTCCACGCCCTCGCTGCGACCAGCGACGGCCTCATCGGTCACGAAGGACACATTGTCACCAGCCCCGATGGACACCACTGGACCGTCGCAGAAGACAATGTCCCCGCCTTCAACCTGGCCGCCGCCAGCAACGGCACCGTTCTGGCCACGACCGAAGAAGGCTTGTACCGGTCAGAGGACAGCGGAAAAACCTGGGAAAACGTGCCGGACGCTCCCCTCCTGATCTTCACGACCTTCGCCGGCGACACCGCCATCGGCGTCACCCCCGACGGAACAGTCCACACCAGCGTCGATGCCGGCTTCACCTGGCCACAGCAAGGCTCCGTCCAGGGGGAACCGGCAGCCATCGCCGCAGCCCACACCGGTGATGACACACACCGCATCTGGGTCGCCACCGCCGAAGGTATCGAAGTTTCCAGCGACAACGGAACAACCTTCCAGACCCTCGCCGCACCCTAGGACTGGCCCAACACCCACAAGCAAGACGGGTTACCACCGAGTCAATGGTCGATGCTCCTCCTGACCACCTGTGCACGGCAAAAGCTCCCCCACGCTCCGCTGCTTTTCCCGCACACACCTGGACAGCAGGAAGCGAAGGACCGCCTGCACACACCCACCTTGAGTCACCGCACCGGATAGCTCACCTCGAGCGAACGGTGGACGTGCACAGCCTCCACGAGTGCGGGTCAGGACTCATGCGCTGTCGTTTGTCTCGACAACTTGCCTCACCATGTTTCGTCTGTGACGTGCTGGTGACAGGGGTTTGTGAGGCAGAGGATTGAGCAGAGTACAGCAGCTGGCGTCGGTCATGTTCTTGGACTTGATAACCAAGAGCCCCTGCTTGCGCATGTACTCTGTTGCGTCTCCCCCACGACAGAAGGACTGAGAACCACCATGGCAACCGACTACGACGAGCCACGCGTCAAGCCCGAGGACATGCCGGCGAACGAGTCGCTCGAGGCGATCCAGGCCCAGCGCAGCAGCACGACCCAGACCTCGGCCATCGACGCCGAGGAAGGCGACACGGCCGAAGGCTTCGATCTGCCGGGCGCCATCCTCGACGACGAGCTCACGGTGACCGTGGTCCCCGTGCAGGAGGACGAGTTCACCTGCATGTCCTGCTTCCTCGTCCATCACCGCACCCAGCTAGCGCGTGAGGTTAGCGGCGACAAGTACTGCGCCGAGTGCGAGGGCTAACGCCTAGCATCACTTAGCCAAGCAGCGCTGATCCCTTACACGGAACCCACGCCGGGACCTCCGTACTATTGGGCTACGCCGATCAGGCCCACTTCACCTGCGGCTTCACCCTCATCACCGGCACCACCCCGAGCAGGTATGCCGGAGTCTCGAAAATCGAGGGGTTTGAAGAGGCGTAGACCACTGCGCGCTATGCGTTGCTTTCGGTGTTATGGATCCAATGGGTGCTCGCGACAACTACCGCGGTTGTAGCGAGTGCGGCTCGTACCGTGTTTGCGGTTGTCCAGCGGCGGCGGTACTCAGCCCAGAAGTCTGCACCTTCTCGTGCGAGTTGGCGGTTGAGGGGAACATTGATGGTCATGGTCACGACGGTGCTTGCCAGGGATGTGCTGGCGATGACCATGTCTGTGACTGCGCCGCGCGGTACCGCGCTGATCGCTAGGCCAATGGCTGCTGCGGCGGCGGATCCGAAGAGCAGGATGAAGGTGCCGCGTTCGGCTTTCCGGTTGATGAGGAGCATTGCGGCAGTTGCATCGTGTCTGTCGAGCCGTCCGAGTGCGGGTATGACCATAGTCGAAAAGGCCGCATAGATGCCGCCGACCAATCCGGCTCCGACTATTGCGGTGGCCTGAATCATGACCAGACTCCTGAGTCGGCGGTCCGCCGTGCGTAGGAAGCCAAGGATGCGGGAGGGCGCCCGAGCAGTCGTTCGACACCGTCTGCCAATGATGCGTTGCGTCCATCAAGGATGTCGGTGAATAAGTAGGCCAGCGGTTCGGCTTCGGCGGTCGGCACTTCGTCGGCTGCAAGGTCGTCAACGAAACTTGCCACGTCAACTGCCTCGAAGGCGACCGGTCTACCGCAAGCGTTGCCAAGGATTGCAGCTGCCTGGGCGAAGGTCAGCAGTTCCGGCCCCGATAGCTCATACGTCGCATCTTCTGGGGGTGTCCGGGTCAGGGCTACGACTGCAGCGTCAGCTACGTCCTCCAAGTCCACGAAAGCTTCCGGAACGTCAGGGGCGGGTAGGCGCAAGTGACCCCTGCGGACTGGGCCGGTGAGGAAATGTTCTGAGAAATTCTGCTGGAACCACGAACAGCGTAGAACCGTGGTCGGCACGCCGCCCTTGCGCAGCGCTTCCTCGCTCATCCGAGCGCCTTCTTCTCCGCGGCCCGAGAGCAGGACCAGCTGCTCGAGGCCTTCTTTCGCCGCTAGCTCGCCCAGTGCTTCCATTTTTTCCGGCACCCCGGGGAAGGCGAGGTCGGGTGTGAAGCAGACGTAGGCCGCAGAGGCGCCGCGTAAGGAGACGTCCCAGGTCGAGCGGTCATCCCAATCGAAGCCGGTGCGGCGTGATGCGGACCGTACCGGTAGCTCGGCGGTGACAAGTCGGTCGATGATGCGGGAGCCGGATCGTCCGGCACCGCCGAGGATGAGAGTAGTCATACAGCCAGTACACCGGCAGACACTCGGATCGTGAATGGGCCAAACTCGCTCCCGCCTTCGTGATCGTCTAGCGTTGCCCGCGTGGACCCGCTGACGCATTTCCTTGACGGCCCTCGAGCGGCCAACGCCTTCGCTCTCGCCATGAGTATGAGTGCACCCTGGGGCATTACCGTCCGCGACGGTGCCGCTCTCACCGTCCTGGTCGTTACCCGTGGGGAGGCCCGTGTGGACGGCACGCCCCTCAACTCCGGCGATGTAGCCCTGATACGCGGCCCTGAGCCCTATGCAGTAACCGACGCAGCCACGAGCACACCCTCGATCGAGATCGGTCCCGGACAGCACTGCACCACCCTCGACGGTCGAGACCTCCGCGATGAATTCCGGCATGGCGTCCGTCGATGGGGCAATGCGGTAGACGGGGAAACCGCGATCCTTGTCGGCACGTATCAACGCCCTGACAACGCCGGCGGCCTCGTGACACGCGCCTTGCCCCGTCTCGCTGTCGTCCCGCGCGAACGTACCGACAACGCCCTTACCCACCTGCTTCAGCGTGAGCTCGCCAACGAGGACCCCGCAGCCCAGATCGTCGTCGACCGCCTCCTCGACGTCCTCGTCGTCAACACCATCCGCAGCTGGATTGCCGACCCTGACCGCCCGGTCGAAGCCACCTGGCTGACCTGCAATGATCCGTTGGTTGTCCGCGCCCTTGAATGCCTGCACTCCGAGCCCGCGGCCCCCTGGACCGTGGACACTCTCGCCCGCCAGGTGAACACCTCACGGGCCTCACTCGCAGCCCGCTTCCGAACGAGCGTCGGAGAACCACCAATGACCTACCTCACCCGATGGCGCCTCACACTCGCGGGCGACTTACTCCACACTCCTGAAACCACCGTCGCAACAGTTGCCCACAGCGTCGGATACAACAACGCCTACGCCTTCAGCACAGCCTTCAAACGCCAGAGCGGAGCAACCCCCACCGAATACCGTCAACGCCGCCCCGCACTCGCACCATGAACCCAGCAGGGCTAATCGCACTTCCACCTACTCACTTGAGAGCACCGAACTGGCGTGTCTCCTCTTCCCTGTCTTGTAATCAATAGTTGGATGCAAGACCATACGACGAGACACCACCATCCCCTTGCCACCACTGCTCCGGGCGGTGCCCGGTGTAGCGAGCACACCGCTGTCACGGCAGGTCTTCAGGGCTCCTCCGGGCTTCAGCACTAGCCGAGTCGCCGACCTGTCTGACGGCAGACAAGTGAGGCGGTGTCGTGCCGAGGGCGTGAAGTGCACCGGTAAGTGGCGTGGGTTTCGCAGCTACAACTAGCACCAAATAGCGGGAACTTAGCTAACGAGTTGCGAGACGAGACCTTCGACGCGTGCGCGCAGGGCGCCCCGCACGTCGCGGACCCCGTCCAGGCTCATCGTTGCGGGATCAGAGATCTGCCAGTCCTCGTACTTCATGCCCGGGTAGATGGGGCAGGTGTCCCTGCAACCCATGGTGATTACGACGTCGGCTGCCCGGACGACGTCGTCGGTGAGGGGTTTGGGGAACTCCTCATCGAGGCTGATCCCGATCTCGTTCATGGCGGTGACGACGTTCTCGTCGAGGTGCTCAGCCGGCATCGAGCCCGCGGAGCGGACGTTCACGGCACCCTGGGTGAGGTCCTTGAGGAGGGCTGCAGCCATCTGGGAGCGGCCTGCGTTCTGGACGCAGACGAAGAGGACTTCCGGGACTCCGCTGGGTCGTTTGCCCTGCGCGTGGGCGAGGGCGTTGAGCCGGTCGCGGGCGAATCGGCGCGTGATGATCGGGAGGTAGGTCTTGATCTTCGCTGTGCGGGCGAGGGCCGTGTAGGACTCGAAGACGTACCGCTCGACCATTTCGGGACCGAACACCCCATTGAAGGAGGCGGCGAGCTCGTCGCAGATGCGGTGCAGGACGTGCTCGTGGGTGCCGGTGGGATCATCCGCTGGCGAGAGCGTGCTCATAGTGTTCGTCCTTTCTGGTGCTCTGACCGGCAGGCGGGTCCGCCTGCCGGGTCCTCCTTCAGCCTGCTTGCCGGCCTTGATCCGAACCTGCCGGTCCCGGTCGGTGGTCGGTGTCAGTAGTCGGAGTCACCGGATCGGCCGTGGGCGGTGCCGGTGGGGAACCCGATCATGACCAGTTGTGGCTCGGGCGCGGAGCAGCACCCGCCAGAACCAGCGTCCGCCTCAGATGCTGTATCGCTTGCCGCTTCACCTGTTGTGCCGGTCCCGCAGGACGCACCAGCGGCCCCAGTGTTTTCGGCGAGGGTGGTTGTGGCGGGGGTGTCGCAGGAGCCGCCGAGGTCAGTGCTGCAGACCCCGGTTTCGGGCAGTTCGAGCTGCAGGCGGGACGCGGCTTCGAGGTCGCCGGCGATCGCGGCGGTCACGGAGCGGACCTGCTCGTATCCGGTGGCGAGCAGGAAGGTGGGTGCGCGTCCGTAGGACTTCATCCCGACGAGGTAGAAATCCTTCTCCGGGTGCGCCAGGACGTCCGCACCATGGGCCGGGACTGTTCCGCAGGAGTGGAATTCCGGGTCGATGAGGGGCCCGAGCGCGCGTGGGGCCTCGACCGCGGGGTCGAGTTCCAGGCGCAGCTCGCGGAGGATGTCCAGGTCCGGTCGGAACCCGGTGGCGGGCACTAGGACGTCGACGTCGATGGTACGAGGCCCGTCCGGTGTCGACGCGGTCACGACCAGACCGGACTCGGTGTGGTCAAGGTTCGTGATGGTGAAGTTCGTGACCAGTTCGATCACGCCGTCGCCCACGAGAGTCTTCAGCCGACTGCCCAGAGCACCGCGGGCGGGCAGGCCGTCGAGGTCCCCGCCGCCGTAGAGCTTCTGAGCGGAGCCGGTCCCGCGGACGGCCCAGAGGACGCGGGTACCGGGTTCGTTCTTTGCGACCTGGCCGAGGTTGATGAGGGTGTTCGCGGCCGAGTGGCCGGCGCCGACGACCATGACGGTCTTACCAGCGAAGCGGTCGCATTCGGCGCCGACGACGTCGGGCAGCGCGGTGGTGATAAACGCGGACGCCGCGTCTTCGCCGGGCGCGTGCAGGCCGGCCTGACCGAGGGGGTTGGGCTGGCTCCACGTCCCGGAGGCGTCGATGACGGCGCGCACAAGGTGATCGGTGGTGCCCTCGGGGCTGGCGACGCGGACGAGGAAAGGTGTCGTGTCGCGGTCCTTGGTGCGGGTCTTATCCATGCCGAGTCGGGTTACGGCTGTGACGGCGCTCTTGAAGCGGAGTGTCTCGTGGATGGCCGGGATGGCGGCGAGGGGTTCGAGGTAGGACTCGACCAACTCCCGCCCGTACGGGAGGGCGGTCTGACGGGGTTCGGTCCAGCCGGTGGGTTCCAGGAGTCGTCGGGCGGCGGGGTCGATGTTGTATTGCCAGGGCGAGAACAGGCGGATGTGCGCCCACTGGCGGACAGCGGCTCCGACAGTGTCGCCCTGTTCGAAGACGATTGGGGTCAGGCCCTGCTCGAGGAGGTTCGCGGCAGCGGACAGCCCGGTCGGCCCGGCCCCGATCACGGCGACCGGTAGGTCGGTGAGCTCGCTGGTGCCAATAGTGGCAGTGGCGGCATGGGTGGTGGTGTCAGACATGGGCGTTCTCCTCGATGAGAGCGGTGGCGATGCTGGGAGCGTCCTCAAGTGCTGCGAGGTAGCGTTCGGCGTCCAGGGCTGCGGCGCAGCCGGATCCTGCGGCGGTGATAGCTTGCCGGTAGCGGTGGTCGACGGCGTCGCCGCAGGCGAAGACACCGGAGAGGTTCGTCAGGGTGGTGGGTGCGTCGACGACGATGTAACCATCGGCGTCGAGGGTGACCTGGTCCTGGACGAGGTCGGTGCGGGGCAGGTGCCCGATGGCCACGAAAATGCCGGTCGCAGCCAGTTCCCGGGTGTCCCCGGTGACCGTGTTGGTAAGCGTTACCCCGGTGACCTTTTCATCCCCGTGGATGTTGGTGATCGCGCTGGCGTACTCGAAGCGGATCTTCTCGTTGTCCATGGCCCGCTGCGCCATGATCTTCGACGCGCGCAAGGCCGAGCCGCGGACGACGACGGTGACGGTGGCCGCGAAGCGGGTGAGGAACAGGGCTTCCTCCATTGCGGAGTCCCCGCCGCCGACGACGATGATGTCCTGGTTGCGGAAGAAGAACCCGTCGCACGTCGCGCACCACGACACGCCCCGGCCGGTGAGGCGCTTCTCATCCGTAAGCCCGAGTTCCTTGTAGGCGGAGCCGGTCGCGAGGATCACCGCCGGCGCCTGGTACGTGGTGCCGCTCAGGGTGGTGACGGTCTTCAGGGTGCCGGTGAGTTCCACGGTGGCCGCGTCGTCATATTCGATGACCGCGCCGAAGCGTTCGGCCTGGCCGCGGAGGTTCTCCATCAGATCGGGTCCCTGGATGCCGTCGGTGAACCCGGGGAAGTTCTCGACCTCCGTCGTGTTCATCAGCGCACCCCCCGCCGTCACGGCGCCGGCAATGACCCTCGGCGCCAGACCCGCCCGGGCAGCGTAGATCGCCGCCGTGTACCCGGCAGGACCGGAACCGACGATGATGATCTTCTCCTGCCGCACGTCCTGCTGAGAATCTGTCTGTGTGCCTGTCATGACGGTGCCTTTCAAATCCTGGGAACGCTGAGCGACGAGCGACGATGCTGTGTCCGGGTCAGGCGCCCGGGTTGCTGGTGCTGGTGCTGGTGTCGATGGTGGGCAGTAGTTCCTTGATCAGCTGCTGGATGCGGCCCTTGATCTCATCTCGGATCGGGCGGACGGACTCGACACCCTTGCCGGCGGGATCCTCCAGGACCCAGTCCTCGTATCGCTTGCCCGGGAAGTACGGGCACTCATCCCCGCACCCCATGGTGACGACGACGTCGGAGGCCTTCACGGCCTCGGTGGTGAGGATCTTCGGGGTCTCGGCGGTGATGTCGATGCCCTCCTCCCTCATCGCCTCGACCGCGGCAGGGTTCACCTGGTCCGCGGGCTGGGACCCGGCCGAGAGGACCTCGATACGCCCCATGGACAGGTGGTTCAGGTACGCGGCGGCCATCTGGGAACGACCGGCGTTGTGGACGCAGACGAACAGGACCGACGGCTTCTTCCCTGCCAGATCATCCGTCGGACCAGTGGTTCCAGAGTTGGTCTCAGGGGTGGTTTTTGCTGTCTCGGTGGTCATGGTGATCCTTCGGGTCTCGCTCTGTCCCGGTGCTCCGGACAGGCCTCGTAAATAGCGGATAGGAGTCGAACAACTTGCGAGTAGTGCCTGTGCAGGCACTCGGCAAGAGATTGACTGGCTTCGATACTGAGTATGCGGATCCATATCGACGATTGTCAATGTGCGGGTATGCTGGGTGGCATGACGACGATTTCCGAGCCCCGAACCATGGCTGCAACCACGGACCTCGCGACCACTGAGATGGTTGATGAGGGCCGGTGCTGCGTGCCGTCCGGGACACCGGCGATGAGCGCGCAGCGCGCTGAGGAGCTGTCCAAGCAGTTCAAGGCGATCGCCGATCCGAACCGGTTGCGCCTGATTTCCCTGATTTCCTCCAGTGCCGAGAACGAGGCGTGCGTGTGTGACCTCACCGAGCCGCTGGATCTCGGGCAGCCGACGGTGTCACATCATCTGAAGATCCTCGTCGACGCCGGGATCCTGCACCGTGAGAAGCGTGGCGTGTGGGCGTACTTCTCCATCGTGCCCGGCGCCCTGGACGCCCTGGCCGGAGTCCTCACCGAACCCAAGTAACACCTCCAGCTTTCTGAATTCTGCTAGGGCCAACTAAGTCCTGCCATGTTCCTGACTGACCCCTGCTCTACTCCCCACCGACTAGAAGTGAGTACCCTGTGAGTTTCAAGGCCGACAAGCCCTCTGTCCTGTTCGTGTGCGTAAAGAACGGCGGCAAGTCCCAGATGGCTGCCGGCCTGATGGACAAGGTCGCCGGGGACTCCGTATCCACCGCTTCCGCCGGATCCAAGCTCGGGTCAGCGGTCAACGACCTCTCCGCCCAGGTCCTGGCCGAGGTCGGGGTCGACATCAGCCAGAATGTCCCCCGCCAAATCACTCGCGAGGACCAGGAACAGGCGGACGTCGTCGTCATCCTTGGCTCCGAGGCGCAGGTTGACGAGGTCGAAGGCACCCTCTATGAGCGGTGGGAGACGGACGAGCCCAGCGACCGCGGGATCGACGGGATCGAGCGGATGCGCCTGGTCCGCGATGACATCCTCGACCGCGTCACGACACTTCACACCTCCCTCTCCACCCGCTGACCTCCAGCACCACCTCCTCACCGGTGAGCTCATCAGTGAGTTCGTCGGTGAGTTTCTTCCTGCCCTCCTGTTAGGAGCCCTGCTGCTATGACTGCCATGACCGTGGTCGCTGTTCTGATCTTCCTCGCCACCCTGACCCTGGTCATCTGGCAACCCAAAGGCCTCGGCATCGGCTGGTCCGCCCTCGGCGGCGCTGTCCTCGCACTTCTGACCACGGTGGTGAGCCTGGCGGACATACCGGTCGTGTGGGACATCGTGTGGAATGCGACGTTCGCCTTCGTCGCGATCGTCATCATCTCCCTCATTCTCGACGAATCGGGCTTCTTCACATGGGCGGCCCTCCATGTCGCGCGCTGGGGCAGAGGCAACGGACGGCTGCTGTTCACGCTCATCGTCCTGCTCGGAGCAGCCATCGCGGCAGTCTTCGCTAACGACGGAGCGGCCCTGATCCTGACCCCGATCGTCATCCAGATGCTCCTGGCCCTGAAGTTCCCCGCCAAGGCGTCCCTCGGGTTCGTCATCGCGTGCGGGTTCATCGCCGACGCCGGCAGCCTGCCCCTGGTCGTGTCGAACCTCGTGAACATCGTCACCGCGGACTTCTTCGACATCAGCTTCGCCCGCTACGCCGCTGTCATGGTCCCGGTCGGCATCGTGTCAGTCGCCGCGAGCCTCGGCGTCCTCCTCCTGTTCTTCCGCAAGGTCATCCCCCGCACCTACGACATGTCCGTCCTCGAGACACCCAAGTCAGCTATCGCAGATCCTCTGACGTTCAAGACCGGGTGGGTGATCCTCGGTGTCCTGCTCATGGGCTACTTCGCCGCCGAACCACTGCACATCCCGCTGTCCGCTGTCGCCGGCCTCGGCGCCGTGGTCCTCATGCTCGTCGCATCCCGCAAACCCGCCTTCCTGTTCCCCCGGAGCACAATCCCGGAAACAGCCTCAGTGCCGACTTCCGTAGTGCAGGGGTTAACGTCTGACACTGGTGCAGCTGGCAGGGCGGCCGACCTCGACTACGAAACCGTCAGCGCGGCTCACCGCTCCACCGGCGGCACCGCGAACGGCACTCACCACACCGCCGATATCAAGACCTCCACTGCGGACGGCGACGACGCAACCCTTTCCTCAGCTGGTGGCGGTACGGCGGTGCTTCCGGACGGACGGATCTCGGTACCCCGGATTCTGCGTGAAGCGCCCTGGCAGATCGTCCTGTTCTCCATCGGCATGTACCTCGTCGTCTACGGGCTGCGGAATCAGGGCCTGACCGACGAACTCGCCGGCGTGTTCTCCGCCATCGGCAACAACGGCGTGCTCATCACTGCCCTCGGCGTCGGCGTCATCGTCGCGGTCCTCGCGTCCCTGATGAACAACATGCCCACCGTCCTCATCGCCTCCCTCGCGATCGGCGCAGCAGGGGCCACCGGCCTGACGCAGGAGGCGATGATCTACGCCAACGTCATCGGATCCGACCTCGGCCCGAAGATCACCCCCATCGGCAGCCTCGCCACCCTCCTCTGGCTCCACGTCCTGGACCGCAAAGGCATCCACATCGGTTGGGGCCAGTACTTCCGCACCGGCATCGTCCTGACCATCCCCGTTCTGATCATCACCCTCCTCGCCCTCGCCGGCTGGCTCACCATCATCGGGGTCTAAGGAATCGGTCGACGCTGAGCCACCCTGTCCGGGTGACCGTGACGATGGGACATGAGTTCTGCAGCAGGGTGGTAGTACTTGCGGGCGGGTAGCCCAGTTACACAAGAGCTCCGAGCCATAAACCGGTCGACGCGAGGAGGATGCAGAGGCCGGTCGAACCGAATGCGTTTACTCCTGCAGCCACGATCTTGCGGACCATGAGGAGACGGACTGTCTCGACGCTGGCGGTGCTGAAGGTGGTGTAGCCGCCTAGGAGTCCTACGCCCAGGATGGTGAGCAGCGGCGTGTGGGGGACTTCATTGGAAACGAGTCCTGTGAGTAGTCCGAGGACGAAAGAGCCGCTGGCATTGATGATGTTCGTCGCCCAGGGGTAGTTACTCCCGAATCGTTGACTGATCGTGGCGTCGACCAAGAATCGGAGCGCGGCACCTATCCCGCCTGACAGCGCGGTGACGATGAAGACCGTCGTATTCATCAGTTTCCCCTCTTGCGGGTGTGGATGCCTGCGGCGATTAGAATGCCGCTAACGGAAGCACCCGCACCAATGATGATCGTGCCCAAGGCATAGAGGACGCCTGCGACCACGCGGCCCTCCTGCAGTAGCTCGGCTACTCCGACCGCGAGTGAGCTGAAGGTGGTAAAGCCGCCAATCAAGCCTGTTCCCAGGAGTAAACGGGTCGTTCGGCGGTAGCCGTCATCGGGGCCCTGACGGGTGAGTGTCTCAAGGAGCGCTCCGAGGATGAAAGCACCGATGATGTTGATGCCCAGTATCTGTAGCGGGATTCCGTTGACGTCCGGGTTGGCCACGCTAGCGAGCAGGCGCAAAGCTGCGCCGACTGTTCCCCCGAGAAAGACGAGGAGGGCGTCTCGGATCAAAGATCGCTTCCCGGGGGAGCTGTCTGAGTCCAGGTGCTCTGCGGCATGGTTGTCGGTCACGGGGTTCCTATCTCGAGGCATGTGGTATCGCAGGAGATAGGGACTGTTGTCGACGAAACAGGTCGAGGTTGGGTCCGGCAAGCCCCACTACCGGACGCTTTCGCGCACTCCGTATTCTGTCAGATCAGGTCGAGGTGTGCTGCCTTCAGGTGAAGATGAGTCAACACCAGCCGATGGCTAATGGCGTCCTGTTATACAGACGACCATCCATGGGACACTTCCGAGCTGGAAGCGTGGAAGCGGCTCGCCGTGTTCCTCGGACCGTGTCCGAGTCCTATGTCCTGTCACCGACGTTGGCAGGACAGCTCCGAGGACGAGGCTGATACTGGTATTACCACGCAACGCTCCCTCCTTAGATAAGCCCTTCGATTTGCAGCTCCTACTAAGGACCTAGAGGCCAGTGACGGTCCCGTCGATTGACAGTGGTGCCGGGTCTGGCTCATTTACATAGATCTGAGGCGGCGTCCAAGTAGCTTGGAGCCGACGAGCACCTTGGTGTGAGGGCCCAAGCGTGAACGAATCAATCCGCGAAGCGGATCCATCGGTCATCAACTGCTCGGCAAACAATAGACGCGCAATAGGACGCAGAACGCTGTCATCGAGAGCAGCCTCCCGTAATGGAGCGAAGGGATCGACGGGCCGCGCGAGCCATCGAGCCTGCTCGCCGAGCATTGAGGTTCCGAAGAGCCCGTCGGACAGTGCACAGCGGACCATCTCATCGGCCGAGACGCCATTCATCGCAGCTCGCATGTGCGACGATCGCCGCTCCTGAGCTATCAGTGTCAGACGCTCCTGATGCGCAGCGGTCGAAATCATTCGAGTCGACAACTCAGTCACCTGCACCAGTGAAGCCTCAGTGGGAGAAGCGAAGGCGACACCGCTGGCCCGGCTTTCACGCAGGCGCACCAGTTCAGAATGCACTGCATCACTTCGCACGTCAGCCGTGATCGAGATCGTCCTGCCGTCACTGGTGATCTCACGCGCCCGAAAAAGCGCCCGCCCAATACGGACCCAAGGAGCCAGCTCCTCAGCCGCCAGATCCTGCAGGCGTCGGCTTACGCGTTGTTGAAGATCTGCTGGATCACTCCAGGAACTGGTCGTGTAAAGGTTACGTGCACCCTGAACGAGATCACGCTGAGCACCGTCCATCTCGCCTGACGCCTCGCCATGCACGAACAGGCACAGCCTTAGTCCATTGCGTTCCGCTTCCCGATACTCAGCATGGGTCGCCGAATATCCGTCAGACATACGCACCCCGTATCGCGGTCCCCACATACCCACATAAACCTCAGAGCTGCGTACTCCGGCCAGATAGGCCTGATCTGCAGATACGTCCAGAGGACCTAAATCCTCGAACATCACTGGTGTCGCGCCCACAGCTTCAATCGCCGCACGAACCGCTAAGCGTTCCTGGGGCATGTCGGTGATGAGACTAGAGACAAAGACACGTCGTCCGATGGCCCACGAGCGTACATCCTGCTCGGAGGCAGCCAAGGATGCCGAGCGTTGATCAACTAGCACCGAGGCATCATTCATGACTCAAGTCCATCACAGCGGCATGACAGTCACTCGTAAGGTGCCTGCTTGGGACGTTACCCGGGTCACTGCGCTCCTTCCCCTCCAAACCTTCACACTGTGCGAAGAAAGCTTTAGGTTCGTCTCGGACACGCTCTCTGTCAAGGAAAGTCGTTAGCGCCGATACTTAGGTAGCGGTAGACCGTTGCACGGCTGGCCCCGATGATCTTCCCGATATCAGCCGGCGCGAGCCCCTGAGTCTTGAGCTCCCTCGCTCGCTTCACCTTCGCGTGATTGACCGTGACCTCCCGCCGGCCGGCTTTCCGCCCATGCTCCGCGGCGGCCGCCATACCGGCCCTAGTTCGCTCAGCGAGCTGATCGCGCTCGAGCTGCGCAAACGCGGACATCACAGTCAGCATCGCCCTACCCATCGGCCCAGTCGTACTGATCCCCTCAGTAACGCTACGGAAGTGCACTCCCCTGTTCTCCAGATCATCAATGAGGGCCAGCAGGTTCCTGGTGTTCCGTCCCAGCCGGTCCAGTTTCCACACCACCACCTCATCCCCGCTCCGGAGATGATCGAGGAGCTTATCGAGCTCCGGCCGACTCGCCGTCGTTCCGCTCACACCATGGTCTGTGAAAATTCGGCTGCACCCAGCTGCAGACAAGGCTGCATGCTGCAGATCCGCGTTCTGCTCAAGAGTGCTGACCCTCGCGTAGCCGATACTTCCCATTCAGCGCTCCTACTGCTCATCAAAGGCCTTCTTCTGCTTTGTTGAGAATACTCGACGTGAGACACATTGCTGAGACGTAAGACGGACACGAAGTTAGCCGTCGTTGCGGGAAACCGCCGATTGAGCACCAAACCCTGCTGACGGTCCGGTCAAAGGATCCTTTGGTGAGACGGCAACCCCGTTGAGTTTCACGCACCGACACATCAACAGCACTGTCAGTCTGACTCTGTGGTCAGCCAGGCGAAGAAGGGCCCGCGCGAAAAGCTGCACATCCCTGAAAGCTCTGAGAGCCCTGTTAACATTCGATCATGAGGATCAAAGCCATTTGGGGGAGTCCGAGAGCCTGCGGCCGGAAGAGAATCGCTGTTTGCCACGACGGAATGCCACTACAGCAGCACCCAGGCGACGGCGGCAATAATCATAAAGGTACCGTCGTTAGCTTCTGCCTTTTCAGTGATGGGCGAGTATAGTCAGAAGCAGCGCATGCTCGAGAAGCTAGCCGCCCCCCTAAGCGTCTCCTCAGTCTAAATTTCGAAGGTTCTAACTGATGGCTAATTCATTTCCACTCTTGTCAGATGAACCAGCTATTGAGGATCTACTCGCCTTTCGCGCTGTCGCTGAGACTGTCGCCGATGCCTTATTCGATGACGCACTCGATCCTGTCGCCGTGGGCCTCTCGGGCGCCTGGGGCAGTGGCAAAACCAGCGTGCTGGAACTAGTCAAGTCCGAAATTGAAGAACGATCCACGACCTCGGACGGCAAGGTGTTGGTGATCTCAACGCAGCCGTGGTCTTATGACCCTGCAGTTGGTCCCAAAGAGAGTCTCATAGCCGAGGTACTTGCAGGACTAAATGAAGAGTTTGACACTGAGGACCCGATCGGTAAGGCCGGCCTCGAAGCGTTCAAAAAACTCGTCAAAAAGGTCAATTGGTCAAAGGCTGTCAAGATGGCCACCCGTACTGCCATAACGATGCAGCTTCCTAAGGTCGATGATGTGTTCGATCTCGTCAGCGATGACCCGGAGGTCCTCGGAGCCGAAAAGGGGATGGCAGCGTTCCGGAAAGATTTTGAGGACCTTCTCGCTGACCCGGCTCTTGAACATTTGTCTCGAGTGGTCGTGCTCGTTGACGACCTTGATCGGTGCTTACCCGACACTGTCGTCGATACGCTTGAAGCCATCCGACTCTTCCTATCTGCTAAGGGAATGTCGTTCGTCATTGCAGCAGACGAGGACCGTGTTGCCGAAGCTATCCAGCAGAAGTTCGGCGCCAGCCCTGGGGACCCAGAAGACGAAGATCCAGCAAAGCTGTATCTGCACAAGATCGTCCAGACAACAATTCCCCTGCCGGCCCTAAGTCGTTTCGACACTGAAGCTTACCTATTTCTTCTACTGGCGAAGAGTGACAGCGAAATCGATGATACCGCCTACGAGGAACTCGTTAGCCAATGCGACGATCTTCGAATTGGCGGCGGAAGTCTTGATGACATTGACGTGCAGGAAGGCGGTGTACTTGGTGAACACCTGATAACAGCCGCCCGCCTGACGCCGATTCTTTACGAGAAGTTTCGTGGGAACCCACGTCGCATCAAGCGATTCCTAAACGACCTGAATGTTCGACGAGCTATTTCAAGCCGCCGTGGGTTCATGCTGAAAGCCGACGAGGTGGCCAAACTGATGGTGCTGGAGCGCATCCTTACCGATGACTTCAGTACTGTCCTAAATTGGTTGGCCTCTAATCAATTACGAGACAAGCTTGAGGCCCTTGAACTTGCCGCCAATGGTGGAGGGCAATCGGATGCAGATACTACAGATACGGTGAAGGAACCGCCTGCCAAAGAAAAGCGCCCTTCAGTTAGAAAGTTGGAAGAGAAGACTTCAGCGGCATCGCAGGATGATACTTTCACAGACACACTACGGCGCTGGGCGAAACTCCCCCCAGTACTGGACGCAACAGCAATATCCGGATACTTGTACCTTGCGGCATCGTTCGCGAAAATCGAAGTTATCGATACCGGCCTGCCAGAAAGACTCCGTGATGTCGCTGCAGCGCTGTCCTCAAGTCTCAAAATTGACCGTGCAGGTGTAACGGACTCTGCCCTTCTGGCTTTGCCTGATCCTGACGCCAATGCACTAGTCAGCCACCTTGGGCGCCGCACTCGAGACCAGCCGTCCCTCCAGAAATTCACTGTGGAGAGCCTTCTTCGCATGGCGGAGCAGCGGCCCGCTACCCTGCCAAACGTCGTTGCGGCACTCAAGGGTCTACCCGCTGGCGAAGTTGAGACCGCCACCATCATCAAACTTCGAAGCCAAGATCCAGCATCCTTCCGGCCGGTGCTGGAGACATGGAAAGCAGCCACTGATGAGAATCAGTTACTGAGGGCAATTGGGATTGTTGAGGAGGCGTGGAGCGGAAGTCATGGGAACTAGCGGGTCATTCGGGGGAAGTGGTGGCAAAGACGCTGCTGACCTGCGCGACAACATTGCGGATTGGCTTGATGGATCCGACACAACAGGGTCACCTGATGGCAGCGAGCCGGGCAGCCCTGAATCCGGCAGTCCCGGCGAATTTTTGTCCTCCGACTTTCCCGCGCAGGGCCCCCAGATAGACCTAGGTCCAGCACTGCGTGTCCTTCTTCGCTCACGTGGAGGCGGGGGCGCTGACGGACCTGGCGCTGGTAGTAGCGGTGGTCGCGGAGGAGGCGGAGGCCGGTCGTCGGGTGGTGCAACACGCTCCGTCGGACGAGTGTCGAAAGCAGCCGGGCGTGCTGGCCGCCTTGCAATGGCGTACTCCGCCGGCAACCGAGAAGCTCTCCGAGAGGCTGGCCTCAACTATGACGACCTGCAAGCACTCGGTGATCCCGTCGCAATCGGCATCAGAATCATCGAAGCCGCTTTCGGAGCTCCCGCAGACAGCACTATCGCTGACGCCGAGGAACGCTACATCGTGGCTGACGTTGTTGCATGGATTCTTGAGCAGCCGGCGGATCAACCGCCGACGCCTGAAGAAGTTGTGCGGAAGTCGATTGAGACAACCATTGCGGAGACTGCGTTGACGGAAGTTTCCTCCACAATCTATGCCAAAGGCGTTAGCTACGAAAAACGCATCAGTGTTGAACGACAGATTCGTGATGTCGCTGCTGAGTATGCTGCGCAGGCATCTCTGAACCCTATAGGAGCTACCGAGCAAGAGATGGCGCGGGCCATTGAAACTGGCATTCGGGACATCGGGACAATCTTCGGGGTGCAGTCATGACACGGATACTCCTAACCATCTCTGACGCTGCTGCCAACGCAGCTCAACGAGATGGCAGCTATGACGAAACGTTCTTATGGACACGTGACGGGCGATCGACCTTCGTTGGATCCGTTGACCCTCATCTGGGCGGGCTCGGCACTGTCAACCCGCTAAACGTAGATCTAGTGCGGATCGCGCTGGCTGTTTTCGGTGCCGACAGATCAGTGCTCCGTGAAGGCCGTGGATCGAGCTGGAACGCGCGCGACTTCGAAATCACTATCGAAGTGAACGATCCCGCCGCCTGGACCTCGCACGCGCAGCAACTCAGTAAGTTGGTCGGATTCCTATCTGGCGATCGATGGGTTTTTCAGTTTATGCAAGCCACAGCGCCCGAGGAGGATGTCCTCCCTCTCGACGAGCAACATTTCGACCGTACGTTACTCCTCAGTGGGGGCGCCGACTCGGCTGCTGGCGCCCTGCTATCAGCGATAGAGCTTGGTGGAGGTAAATCCCACGCTTTAGTCTCTCAGTTCAGCTCCACCGCACTCGCGCCTCTTCAGCAGAATATCGTGTCCTCAGTTGGAGGATTTGCGCCGGGAGTACGGCAAGTTCATCACCAATTCAGACTTCACCGTGGCTCTAAACGCCTTGATGGGACTGCATTTAGAGATGAGCCCTCCAGTCGATCGCGTTCGCTGTTATTCCTCGCCCTTGGACTTGCCGTGGCTGAACGGGCGAATTCGAAATTATGGATTCCCGAGAACGGGTTCGCGTCACTTAACCCTCCTCTCGGAGCTGATCGTCGCGGCAGCCTATCTACGCACACCACCCACCCCAGGTTCCTTCGTGGATTGAGTGAATTGATGCGAAGCGTGGGAGGTTGCGGGGAAATTGAAAATCCCTTTGAGGGCCTCACCAAAGGGGAGATGTTTCAACGGGTCGCAGATGCGGTCGGTGCCGACGCAGCGTCGGCCTATTTGTCTGCAACCAACTCTTGCTCACACACGGATGCGCGCTACAGCGGTGCGCCAGCAGGCTCCTCTTGCGGAGTGTGCTTTGGCTGCCTTGTCAGAAAGTCATCATTCACTGCCTCAGGAGTGGCGGACAAGACTACCTACCTCGTCGATGACACTAGCGGTCAGTTCAGCGCATTCATCAAGCAGAAGTCCATCGTGGAACCGATGCGCGACTTCGCACGTCGCGGCATCCGTCCACGCGACGTGATGATCATGTCGTTGCCCCAGGATTATGCCGCAAAGGACGCTCTTATGCTCTGCCAGCGGGGAGTGGAAGAACTCAGGAGTCTCCTCGGATGACCAGATCGCTTCCCCCGCTTGATCTTCACGCGCATATTAGCCCCAAGACCGCTGCTACCGACCTTGAGCGACTAGGTGCCGTCGTCTTTGCCGCCACTAGGACACTCGACGAATATGAGAGCGTCAAGGACCGGAACGATCGAGTCACCATCTGGGGGGTGGGTTGTCACCCTGGCATCCCCGAAGCACAAAGCGCCTACGATGCGTCCAAGTTCACAGAACTCATATCCTCTACTGCGTATATCAGTGAGGTTGGACTTGATGGTCGATCCAGAGTGCCGATGGCGGACCAAGATAGAGTTTTCCGGTCGATCCTGACACATCTTCAGCAAACCCCAAAAATTCTGTCCGTCCATAGCTCAGGTGCTACGGGACGAACGCTTGAAGCCTTGGAAACCACGAGAGTCAAGGGTGCAGTACTCCACTGGTGGCGAGGCACTAAAGCACAGACGAAACGAGCCCTCGATATTGGTTGCCGATTCTCCGTCAACGCCGCCAACATGCAGCACGCAACGGATCTACTAATGATCCCAATGAGTCGGATCCTAATCGAGACAGATCATCCATCTGGAAACCGTGGCTCTTCCTCTCCCAGACAGCCTGGCTCTATCGTTGATGTCGAAGCAGCGCTGGCCACGCTGCATGGAACAACCGCGGAAACGATTCGCCGAGAGACTTGGGTGAACTTTGCCCATCTGGTAGATGAGGTAGCCGTTGAAGCATTGCTTCCAAATCCTGTTCAACGCATGCTATCTGTCGCACGGAACTGATCTAGATCCTCACAAAGTATGATCCTTCGGAGCCGTTTGGCAGAGAAATTCGAACAGCGTCGTAGCTACAACCGACTTGCTTGGCAATCACACAGGTCATTGTTTGTGCTCCGGAGCCGAAGGGCCTCCTTTCCTTGGGCAAGATTCGAGCCGCCTTCTTGCCGAGTGTTAACCCGCGAGGCGTGGCACATACGCCGTGCTGGCTAAATAGGCGCAGCAAGGTTGACTCAGCGATGGCATGATCGCGAGCGAGGGCCCAATGTGACTTCGGTGCAGCGGACCCAGACCGGTAGGCCTCAGGAATAGAGGGCCCGGAGCACGCCGTCGACCACGAGCCGTAGCTCGAGCGGCTCGACGGCATCCGGCGCAGCCTCCTGCACGCCTTGATTGATGGCCGACCAAAAGGCCGCATCCGTGTCGCACTGCGCCGGCCGACGGATGAACCAGGCGTAGCAGCGCGGTAGCGGCGGAACACCGGCGGCCGCCAGGTACGTGTCGATGTCATCGTCGATGGATGCCAGGTCGTCATCGCTGAGCAAACTCGGTTGCCGCACGACGATGCCGTCGGTCATGACGAGCACCTCGGTATGTCGATGACGCACTGCCGCCGGCGCACGACAGGTATTCGCTGGTCCCGCCACCCAGGCGATGAGCGCACCCCACCCGTTCGCGGTGGCCTCAGTCCACCCTTCGAGCCGTGCACTCTCCCGCACCTGATTCCACGCCTGTTCCGTCACTGATCTAGTCTGGCCCAGGGATTGTCACTCTCCAGGGATCGGCTCACCTGACTTCGACGGGTTGAAGTGGCTCCACCTAAGAAGCGATGACTCACTATGCCACCGGCTTGGTGTGATCCGATTTCAGCAGCGGCGCGCTGATCAACGACCAATTCTCGGAGCTGATGCTGCCGACAAAGAACTGGCCCATCAGTACGGCACAGTTCGGGCAGGTGAAGGCGCTGTAGGACTCGCCCACCGCCTTGCTCGGGCGGAGTTTTATCATGGCTTTGGGGACGTCGGCTCCGCTCTCCCGGATCCACTGGTCCACAGCCCGGTGGACATCAGGATGGTTCTCGTAGCGTTTCGGGCCCACAGTTACTTTCACATCGAGGTGAGGTGCTGATGTCCACTGTTGCCCGGGAGTTGTTCCTACGGCGTTCCACATGGCTATGTCAACGCAGGTGGGACCCACGGGGGCGGTCTAAGCGAGACCCACTTTGCAGAGTGATCGGGGGCTTGAGTGGAGATCACTTCCGAAGCCTGGTTTGAGTCCACCCACCGCTCTCGCACCGACTTACCGGTGGATCATTCGCAGTTTCATTTGAGCCACCCCCACCGTTGGGTATGGGAGGGTGAGGGGGTTTGGGGGTGAGGTTCACTGCAGCAGCCCCATCCGTCGAGAAGGGTTCACTGCGGACCTCGCCGTTGACATGATGGCCACGCTTCTGTTTTCAAGTCGCGCGAAGCATGCTGGGGTACTGGCAAGGGAGGCGGAGGCGACGTGGAACAGCACGACAGTGGAGGCGCGGCAGACGCGGTTGATCGGATCAAGGCCTATGCTCGGGGCATCTTTAAGGCGACGGCGGTGGCGTACTCGCTGATGGATCTCGAGTACGTGATCCTCGACGTTAATCCGGCGTTCGTCGAGCTCGTGGGGATTTCCGCTACTGATCTCGTTGGGCGCCAGGCATTCGAGGTGTTCGCCGAGAACCCGTCACAGGCGGAGCAGGAACCGGCCCGGGTCATGCGCGAATCGCTCGAACGCGTGAAGAAAACCGGGCAGAGGGACAGCCTGCTCCTCCACCGTTTCGACATCCCTGACCCTGGGCACCCCGGCGCGTTTCTGGAGCGGTATTGGAGCCCGGTCAATAGCCCTGTCCTGGACGACGAGGGTCACGTGGTCGCTCTTTTGCAGGAGGTGCACGACGTCACCGAGCACCGCGAGGATCTCGTCCGTCTTCTGGCCTACCTCGGTGCTGATCCGGACGCGTCCGACGCGGACCGGAAACGGCGCTTCACCGAGTACTCGGCGGCGACCATGGTGACGTCCAGTCTCTATCGCTCCGCGCGCAAGGAAGTGGAGCAACTGCAGGAAGCCATGAGCTCCCGGGCTGGCATCGAGCAGGCCAAGGGCATTCTCATGACTCAGCACCACTGCACCAGCGCAGAGGCGTTCCTCCGGCTGCAGAAAATGTCCAACGACACCCACGTCAAGCTGAAGGACGTCGCAACCGCCATCATCTACCAGGTGACAGCACCGCACCGCGGCGAATAGCCGCCACGCATTTCCCGCGGCGTGTCCTTGGACAGACCCGGCTCCCCTGCAGGCAAGGGCACTAACCCATGCAGGTACCCATCAACATTCCACCCGCTGTCGGTCCGGGACTGTCCGAAAAACGGTTTCGCTAGGTTCGCTAGATTCGCGGGGTGTCGTAGGAGCAGGCCGCCCTGGGGGGTTGGGGCAGGTCGTCGATCAGTTCGTTCAGGGCCATAGCGATGAGGTCCCGGTCCATGGCTGGTAGTTGATACATGCCGTGCAGGTACGCGTCGAGCTCAAACTCACGTACGTTGCCAGTCATGCCGAAGTACTTCCACCAGATGGCTTCCGTGGTGATGTCCGCGTCGCGGGCTGCGAGGAGGATGCTGAGTCGTTGGGTTTCTTCATTCATGGGGCTGCCCGCCTAGGCGCCTATAACCGGGGAATGAACTATGTCCATGTCCCTGAGGAGAACACCTCTGGGGAACCGGAAAAGCCCCAGCGGACACCGCTGATCCTTCAGGGTAGCCCGCGCTTTTGGCTGGTGTCCGTCCGGGATACGTCACATCAGGGTGAAGCCAACCTTCTTGCTTTTTCCGCTCGTGGCGCGCATCCCAGACCTGATTCGGACCCTGTCCATGATCTTGGGCTCACCCGCCACTGAGGGTCCATGAGCGGGTGTTCCTATTCATGTTGATGCCGGGTCTGAGCGAGGCGGTAGGAATCGGTGCCGGTTTCGATAATCGTGCTGTTGAAGGTCAACCGGTCCACGATCGCCGCGCAAAGCCTGGGATCGGTGAAGGTCTTCGTCCAGCCGGAGAAGGACTCATTGGAGGCGATCGCGATCGAGTTGTTCTCCTCTCGTTCGGTGAGGACCTGGAAGAGAAGCTCGGCGCCGCGCCGGTCGAGTTCCATGTAGCCGAGTTCATCGATCATGAGCAGGTCCACCCGGCCGTAGCGGGCGATGGTGCGGGCGAGCATCTTCTCGTCGGCGGCTTCGACGAGTTCGTTCACGAGGCGCGTGGCGAGGGTGTATTTGACCCTGAAGCCTTTCTCGGCCGCGGCGGTGCCGAGGCCGATGAGGAGGTGGCTTTTGCCGGTGCCTGAGTCACCGATGAGGCAGAGTGGTTGCCCGCGGCGGACCCACTCTCCGGTGGCCAGGGTGTTGATGGTGGCGGGGTTGATGTTTGGGTTGGCGGTGAAGTCGAAATCCCCCAGCCATTTGTCTCGTGGGAATCCTGCGGCTTTGACTCGTCGAACCGATGAGCGCCGATCGCGGTCGTCACACTCGGCCAGCAGCAGTTCGGCAAGGAATCCTTGATAGCTCAGTTGCTCCTTCTGTGCTGCCGTGGTGGCTTCATCGACGACGGCGCGGATCGTTGGAAGGCGGAGTCTGCGGCAGGCCTGATCGATCGCTGCGCTGGCGGCTTCTTCGGTGAGGCCCCGCCGCCGTCGCAGGGTCGTGGTGATGCTGGTCGTGGTGGTCATGATGCTGTTCCCTTCTGAGCTGCGTCACTGATGGTGTTAGTGATTGCGGGTTCTGCTCTTTCGGGCAGGCGCAGCAGTTGGTCGTACGCGGCAACTGACGGCAATGGCCGTGTGTCGACCGGCAGGCCGGCGATGACCGCGGCCGGGTCCGCGAGACGGCGTTGAGTAAGGCTGACAACCCGTCGCTCGGGACCACGAGCTTGTTCACCACGATGACGGTCCAAACCGGACCCACCCAGGGACTCGTCTGCAAATCCACCGAGGGTTTGATGCCGGCGGGCCTCGACCGCGACGACGTCGGCGGTGACCGCTCCGACTGTCAGTGCTGCGGTGATCCCCGCAATGACGTCCTGGTCTGCCATTGACCGGTGCAGGAGGAGAACATCGATCAGGGCGAGGGTGCCGCCGGCGTCCCCGTCGGTTTTGCGGGCCGCGGCCCAGAACGCTTCATGGGCGGAGGTGAAGGTCCCGGATGCTCGTGCGTGGGCCAGAGCGGTTGACCCTGGTAAGGCGCCTGGTTTGTGCTGGAGGACCTCGAGGTAATGATCCAGGTTCACGCTCTGCCCGTGCTGCGTCACCACCCGAGGGTGCCTGGCAATCTCGGCGCGACCGTCGAAGATGACGACTTCGGACGCGCGAAGGAACACCCGTACCGGGCGTCCGATGAGCCCGGCCGGAACGGAGTAGGACGCCATCCGAACTCGGACAAGGCTTGAGCGGTTCACCCTCGGTGTCAGTGTCAAACCCGGTTCGAACCGTTCCGCGGTGATCGGTGCGAGCAGGGATCGTTCGAGGGCGAAGTCCTGGGCGACAGTATGAAGACGGTTACCGATACGGCGGTCCTCGTCATCGATGTCCCACTGCCTGATCTGCGCATTGAGCTCGGCAAGGAAATCGACGACGGGCATCGGGGACAGGTGGGTGCGACGGAACCGACCAACCTCCCCCTCCACGCCGCCTTTCTCGTGGGCACCCTCAATCCCGGGCTGGCAGTAGAAAGCGTCGAAGCCGTAGTGGGACCGGAACAACAGCCACCGCTGGTTCTCGGTCCGCTGCCTACCGGTACCGTAGATGACTTTCACGACCGCGTCGGTGAGATTGTCATATCTGATGTGTCGGGTCGGGATGCCGCCAATGTCCTCGAACGCATCGATGTGGCCTTCGAGAAACGCTTCCTGCGCCTGGGTCGAAAAAACCCTGTGGATGGCTTTGCCGGACCTGGACAGGCGGAAGGTGAACATATGGCACTTCGTCTTCACCCCGGCCAGCACCACCCAGACCTCCCCGAAGTCGACCTCCGCCTCCGCCCCCGGCGCGTGTTCCTGCGGGACGAACACCTCCAACAGCCGGCCGGCTTCCGCGTCGATCTCCGGACGGCGTTTGCGAACATAGTCACGGACCGTGGAATAGGACAGCTCCCTCGCCCCGTGCTCATCAGCGAGGCGAGCGAAGACACGTCTGGCGGTATGGCGCTGCTTGCGGGGATTCTCGAGGTCCCGCCGGAGCATCACGTCGATCGCGGGCTTGAACATCTCCAACCGGGGCGCTGTCCGCACCCGCGGCTTGCGCGGTGGTGGTTCCGCCTGCCCAAGGGCCTGCCTGACGGTTGGCCGGCCGACACCATGACGCCTTGCCAGCTCCCTGATCGACAGGCCCTCCACGCGTGCATCACGCCGGATCCGCGCAAAAACTTCCACCCGAGACTCCATTCGAACCTCCACCTTGAGCAACGAAAAAGCGTTCTCACAACGGTGAGGCTGGGTCCGGCTTAGACTGCCCGCGACACCCAGAAACAGCCGAACTGGGTCCCGCTTAGATTGCCCAGGTGGGTACGAACAAAGCTGCCATAGTCATCCACACGAGCATCGGCCGGTCACACTTCCAGCAAGGCGTCGTGGTCGCCCACACAAAAGGCCCTGTCGTGGTGTGCACAGTGTGTGCCCCGAAACGTGTCTCAGGGGAAGTGCTGAGGCGGTTGGTGTCAGCGCGGCGCTGTTCTATCCGCTGCAGATTCTCTGTAAGTGCTTTCAGTTCCGCTGCAGCTCGGCGTGCCGCAGCGTCAGCAGCTTTGCGTTGTTGGTCCGGGCTTCCTTTGCTCCAATGGGACCCAGTCATTAGGAGCTGATTCACGAAGTGACCCAGGGTGCCCTCGGCGGGGTGAAAGTTTTGCCTGATCTGAAGGTCCATTAGCGCGGAAGGATTGCTTGGCACCTCGGAGCTCTTACCGAATCCTGTGACCACTACCGGCACTTCGAAGGGGCTGTACTCGAGATGCCTAGGGATCAACCAGACACAGAACACTCGGCTGTCCCAGTACCGCTGGGTGCGATGCAGGTAGTCATCCATGGTCTGGGACGACAGCTGCACTTCGAAAGCGACCCTGTACCGCTGGTCGTCGGATTCGGCGAGGACATCAATGATCCATTCGCGGGACGGGTGTGGATATTCGACGACCGCATGCCAACCGGACACGTTGTCTATGTGCTCGGCTAACGCGACCTTCATCGCCAAGTGCTGAGCGCTCTCGCCTCCGTGTTCCACACCGCACTCAGCCAAGCGGAAGTGGGCAAAGAATTGAGTGTTGCTCCGAGCCTTAGCGATAGCACGGGCACCACACCCAGGCATCGCCAGGCGCCGGCGATCTTCAGACTGCTGGAGATCCCGCCACGACTCAGGGGTGTATTGATCGGCACGCAGCCGGTTCCCGTCAAGTAGCGCTACCAACTGCATGTGTTCCCCCAACCACAAAAGGCTCCGGTTCAGCTTCCGTACAAGCCTTTATGGTGCACCAAATGGATAGGATAACCACTGATTTGACCGCGTCGGTTCGTGTCGATCACCCGATTCCCGGCGTTTTTGATTACTGATCCAACCTAAACCGGGGACTGCCAGCCTCAGAAAGTAGCTCCCTGCTCTACGGTGGGTGCATGACGCTTTCCGGGTACGACAAGTCCGAACCATACTGGCTGATCAGAATGAGACAGGCCGCCCTGCAGCGCCCAAGAACTCGTTTCGTCAAGATTCGCTGGACAGAACTGCAGCAGTTACTGCGCGAACGAGATGCTCTGTGGCAAGCAGCCACCCCATCTACCCGCAAAACACTCCTGGATCTACAGAAAAAGGATGATTACGGGTACCTCGGGGCGCATGAACTGAAGGCATGGCAGGAATGGCGCGACCAAGAAACTCCCAGCAGCACCCCGCAAGATGACTGATCGCGCACAGGAAGCATAGAGTCAGTGGTTGGGGTTCATCGATTCATGTCAAACATTCAGGAGTAAGACGATGGCGCAGCGTGTGCAAGTCCAGCTGGTAGACGACTTTAATGGTGAGGAAGCACAAGAGACTGTTCGCTTTGGCCTCGACGGCTCGGAGTATGAAATTGATTTGACCACCGAGAACGCCTCTGAGCTGCGTTCCGCGCTGTCGCAGTACGTGGATGTGGCTCGTAAGGCCTCTGGTGGCCGTAGGGGTCAGGGTGGGCAGCGAGGCAACTCGATGAGTCGTACGAAGCGCGACGAGGTACAGAAGATTCGTCAATGGGCACAAGACAACGGCCACAACCCGAGTTCTCGAGGCCGAGTATCTCAGGCGATCGTGGACGCATACAACGAAGCTCAGAAGTAGGTACGCGTCAGCCTCATGCAAACGGAACTGGAGCTAGACGCCGCCGGCACCGCGGAGATGAAACATTCCTGAGCTATCGAGCTAGTCGGGCCAGACAACATGTTCTCCAATTGCCGACAGAAACCCTTCGTACTCTTTGCCGCTTAGCTCCCCGCGTGCTGCTGCCCGACCGATCGAGTCCCTTCGTGTCCATAGGAACGGGCCGCCTGGGGGTTGAGGAATCGAGTAGATCGTCATGTCCAGGCCCGCGAGCTGCTCCACCACATCGTGCCGCGGTGCTGGCCCTGGTTGAGCGACCAGGTCCGCGATCTCCTTGAGGGCGGACTCCCAATCCTCATGGGACATCGGAATAGCTTGCGCTTCATGTGAACGGGCGCGAGGTTGACTGCCTGTGAGCATGAACCTCAGGGGGTTCATACCTCCGCCCTCTATGCGGTTGAGGCAGAACCGCTGATCGGCTGCCCGCTCGGTGCGTTCCTCGACGGCGTAGGGGTTGCGCCTGCGAGCCGCGAAGATGCGAGTGTTGTCGAGCGCGCGAAGCTCATCGACCGGGAAGATGGATTCGTAAGGGCTTCCCCATAGGAGACGATCGAAGCCCTTTCTCGCACTCCAGTGTTGCCTGATGCGCTTCCGGATGTTTTCGGATTCGCCGATGTAGAACTGCTTGTAGTCATCAAAGACCATGATGTAGGCGCCCGGTACTTCGTCCCAGTCCTGCAGGGCCTCGACGGGTTTGAATGTGCGGCCCTTGTCCAGAACATGCTGCAGCGCCTGCTCGAACTCGGTTGCGTCGAGCGATTCGAAGTACTGCATTGACAGGTCAAAGTTCACCAGGGCTCGGTCTCGCTGAACGAGTAGGTAGGTATCGGAGTGTTCGGTGTGCTCCTCGTCGCGGTACGCCCAAGCGGTGTGGTTCCACGTGTCCTCCCCGACATCCTCGCGGTAGTACTTCTGGTGCGGGGATCTATTTGGATACGCATACAAATCGCGGGTCATCCGATGACCAAACATCGATTTACGTAGGGTCTGCCCGAAGTGCGTAGGCGCCGGCTCACGTGGCATGGTTCTACTCCTGCTCGTCCGTCAGTCTTTGTGCGATTTTGTTGGTGCATTCTGAAGTGATCTGGCACCGATGCTGGCGAGCAGGAAGGCCAGGACGAGTAGCAGAGCGAGACCGGCAAGCTCAATACGCCAATGATGCTGCCGAGACCGATGCAGGTCCACGAAAGGTAGCGGGGGGTGAGGTAATCCTCTTCCTCGTCCCACATGGTTTAGCTCCCAGCTGTCAGATAGAAAGGGGCGGGTACACCTGCGTCCTGTCCTACGCCTCGGTGAAGGCGTCCGGCTCCACCGGTGCAAGATCGTAACCGAGCGGGATGTCCGGTCGTGGCATTGGCCGTAGTTCCTCGGTGAGGAACAGCATGTAGTAGACGGTGGTGAGTCTTCCCCTGCCGCCGTTCTCGTTGACCCCGGTCATCGCTCCACCGTGATAGCTGTGGGAAGCCCACTCGTCTCCGAGAATCGCGTACAGCCACGCGTCGGTCTCTTCCACGGATAGCGGCAGCCGGGTCCGCATGACGCGGTGATGCCCTGCCATGGAGATGGTGACCTTATAGCCGGCCAGCCCTGGTGTCTCCTCAATGTAGGACAGCGCAGAGCGGTCCGCGCCGAAGGTCAGCTCCGCAAACTTATCTGAGACTGACCTGAACGGACCGACATTCAGCGGCGGGTGATCGCCGTAGGGACGATTCGCGTTGAACACATTCTCATCAAGCATGAAGGCTCGCCTGAACTGTTCGAGCTTGTCGCGATGCTTCCGCTCGATGGTCCTGCGAAGGTCTTGTGTAGGCATTTCAGTAATCTACGTTCTGCTTCCTACGTTCTCAGAGGCGCCGGCGCATAACAACGCCTCCTGCCCACGGTAATAGTGGAAACTGATCGCGGGTCCGGTGTGGCTCTCTGCCCACATGACGTGGCCCCTAGGGTTCCTGTCCTTCACCTGACTTGTCCGCCGGCCCCGCGATCGCTTCACGTGCCGGCGGGTATGGCCTCATAGGAGCCTGACCAGATCCCCTTACCGTATTGCCTGCCCGTTCAGGTTACGTGGAGACCTACCTCCGTCGAAAGGCAGACATGTCAGATCCTGAAGTGCAGGCAAACCGCGTTGTCATTGGTGTCGACACACACGCTGATACCCACCACGTCGCCATTGTCACCGAATACGGCAAACCTCTCGCTGACCAAGCGTTTCCGACAACGGCGGCGGGTTACCGGGAGGCCCTGCGGTTCATCACCGGATTCGGTGAGGTCTTGCAGGTCGGGATGGAAGGCACCGGCACCTACGGGGCTGCCCTGACAAAGGTCCTGCAGGGCGAGGGGATCCCCGTGATTGAGGTGAACAGACCCGACCGTCAGCAGCGCCGGCTCAAGGGCAAGACAGATCCTCTCGATGCATATCGGGCAGACCAATCAGTCATCACAGGCAGGAGTACCGCCGTCCCGAAGGCCAAGGATGGGCCCGTCGAATGCCTACGTGTCCTACGCGCATCAAGAGCGTCTGCGATGAAGTCTCGCAGCGCGGCGATCAACCAGATCAGGGGTTTGCTGATCTCCGCACCAGAGGCGTTACGGGCCAAGTACCAGGGCATGCCCACGGCGACGATGATCGGCGTCATAGCTCGGTCTCGCCCGTCCGGACACCTGGCCGATCCCTCCTTTGTCACGGCACGAGTCCTCAAAGCGTTGGCGGTCCGGTACCAGCACCTGAGCGAGGAGATCAGCGAAGCTACCGCCCAGCTGCAGGACATCCTGCAGTCCTATGCACCGATGCTGCAGGAACTCACCGGCGTCGGCCCTGATATCGCATCCCAGTTACTCATCACCCTCGGGGACAACCACGACCGGGTAAGGAACGAAGCCCAATTCGCGGCCCTCACCGGCGTCGCCCCGGTCCCCGCCTCGTCGGGTAAGACCAGTCGTCACAGACTTAGCCGTGGCGGGGACAGACAAGCCAACTGCGCGCTGCACCACATCGTCCTGGTGCGCATGAACATCGACCCCAGAACAAAGGACTACGTCACCAAACGCACCGAGGAAGGCAAGAGCAAACGGGAGATCATGCGGTGCTTGAAGCGCTACGTCGCCCGCGAGATCTACCGGCAACTCACCAACCCCGTCCCGGCCCCGACTATCGCGGACCTACGACCTCTCCGCCACGAGCTGGGCATCACGCTGCAGGAAGCGGCCAGTGGCCTTGGTGAGTGGCCGTCGACGCTCTCGCGACTCGAGCGGGGCCGCACCCGCAACGATCACCTCCTCCTGCGTTATCGGGCCTGGCTCTATGACCAGAAGACGATACCGGCGCCTCTGCCCACACCTGGGGACAGTTCTGATGGGTTATCCACCGCTACGACGGTTGGGGAGCTACCCGAATGGCTCCCTGAGTTGAGCCGAACTGACCCCAGCCATGGACAGCTCCTGTGGTCGGCTATAGGGCAATGCTGGCGGTACCTATCGGGAAGTCGGACACCGTTTCCGAGCTCTTGACACTTATAGGAGCGTCAGGGGCACGGCACAAGCTCCCCCACGCTCCGCTGCTTGTCCCGCACACATATGCACAGCAGGAACCAGGGGCCCGCCTGCACACAACCACCACGTCACCAACACGGATAACTCACCTCGAGCGAGCGGTGACCGTGCACAGCCTCACGAGGTTGCGACAGTGAAGCTGCCAGAGCTTCTGATAACTCCCTACTTGTCGCCGTACCGCTCCTCCAGGACTGGCCAGAGGATGCTCTCAATCAACTTCTGCTGCGAGATTTCCTCAATCTCAGCCGCCCGCCGCAGGAGCTCAAGCTGGGACTTACTAACGCGGATATTCGCCCCACTCGTCTTCGGCTCCTTGTTCCGGCGCTTCCACGCCGGCAAATCCTGCCCGGCCTCGGGCTGCCGAGCAGAACGGGCTTCCCGCTCGGGCGGATTGGGCTGTTCAGCCTTCGCCGCAAATTCCTCCGCTGCTCGCTCCTGCTGCGGGGTACTACGCTGTCTCACCTTCACCACGCCAAGATCTCCTCTGCCAGTCGCTGAATCTCGTTCTTCGCCTTACTGTCTCGCATCTCGACCACGCCGAGGCCCTCAGCAAGCGCCTCCTTGTATGCATTGCGCTCGTGCAGTCGAGCCGATGCCAGACGAATTTCCGGAAACTCCGCCAGGTACTCCTTTGCCTGGTTGGCTGCCTTAGAGAAGGTGTTTGTTGGAACTCGATTCAGCACTGCCAGGACTTTGAGCTCCGGGTTGATGTCCCGGGCCTCCTCAATGACCTTTGTCAGCTGCTCCGTAACATCCAGTGCCGGTTGTGTCGGCTCAATTGGAGCAAGAAGCATGTCCGCCGTTGTCATGGCAGTGCGCATCTCGCGTGAGTCCTTCCCCGGCGCATCAACGATGACGACCCCGTACCTCTCCCCTAAGTCTGTGAGGGTCTGCCTTAAGTTTCCGGTCTTCTGCAGTGTCTGCACTGGCACTCCCCCCGCCTCCTCCCGATCCCTGGCCCAGTTGGTCGACGTGTGAACCGTTGGGTCAGCCTCGAGAATGAATGGGTCCATGTTGCGTCTCTGAAACTCGACGGCAAGGTTGACGGCGATAGTGCTTTTGCCGACACCGCCCTTGTGATGCGCGATCAAGAGGATCATGTCCAGCACTCCCTGAAACTGTTTGTAGCACTCTGGTAGTGCTTTAGTACTACTTCAATAGCACTATGGTAGTGCGCGTATGAGCCTACCAGCACAAGGCTCACCTAGGAACTACTACTGGGTAGTATCCCACCGCTTTGGTAGCAATTTGGTAGTGCCCCACTACTGATCTGGTAGCACTTTGGTAGTGCCTGCACTGTCTACGGACGCATGAGGCTCATGGACGGGCTACTAGCAACCCTACTACCACGTTAGTAGTAACTTGGTAGTACTACGCTACTTATCTGGTAGCACTATGGTAGTGTGGTTTGGAATCTACGGGTCCATAAAGCTCATGGACGGACCACCGGGGCATCACTTGCGATAAGGTAGCGGTCAGGTAGTACTTCACTACTAGTTTGATAGCACTGTGGTAGTGGTAGCGCTTACCTACCGGCGCACAAAAAGCCCACGAATGGACTGCTGGTAACTCAAGTACTACTACTACTACTCTGGTAGTGGTCTGGTAGTACTACTGCAAGGTGGTGGTACCAGTTTCTGATCAAGGCATAACCTCGATCGCGGGGAAGTGACAGGAATGCGCGGATCGCCCATCCCTGATGTCGGGGGAGGCCGGTACGGTGTGCCGGTGACTTCCGCTTCTCGCCCTGGTTGGCATGGCATCCCGCCGAGCGCGGACCGTTATGTACCTCCGCTGCAGCTCGACGCACCCGGCAGGCCGGCGACGGAGCCGGAGAAAGCACCAGCACTGTGGGTTGAGCTGGAGTACCCGGACGGGCGGAAGCAGACGGTGAAGGGCTTTGGGATGGCGTGGACGCCTGACGCGGTGTACGCCCAATGGGTGGAGTTCTCCCGGGCTCGTGAGGCGTGGGTGCGGCCTGATCAGTGCCGGCGGCGTGAGATCCCGGTAAAGAATCGTTCCGGTACCTGAGCTTCAGGAGGCTGTGCACGGCCACCGCTTGCTCGAGGTGAGCTATCCGTGTCGGTGTGGTGGTGGCTGTGCGCAGGCGGGGGAGTGGTTCCTGCTGTCCATCCTGGGTGCGGGACAAGCAGCGAAGCGTGGGGGAGCTTGTGCCGTGCCCCTGTGGGCAGGAGGCCCGGCAAGGAACAACAACAGATCAGTGGCTCTTGATCTTGTTGTCCTTACGGGCCTTGGCACGAGGACCTAGGATCACCCCAGCGCACAGAGCGAGCGTGATCCCCACAACGATTGCAATCTCCACGGCTGAACCCTCACGTCGATGACGGCACTGCGCCGGCCCGTGAGGAGGCGATCCGTACGGGTCGGCACAGCGGACCCCAAGTTCACCACGCCAATAAACCTATGGCGAGGGTCAAGATCCTGTGGCCGTTCATGCGGCGGTCCAGAACAACCGTTGATGCTCGTTTTCATCCTCGATCGGTGGCTGCCAGTACTCGTCCACCTCGGCGTCGTACAGCTCGTGCTCGTCGAGCTGGGGGACAAGGTGCCGATCGAGCCATGCGTGCCAGGCGGCGCGTTCCTTGCGGTAGCGAGTGAGCTGGGCTTCGCGGTCCTCGGTGGCACCGAGACGGTCCGCAAGCTGGGCGAGGTTGGTCGTGGCCACGAGTTCCCAACGACCATGGTGCCGGCGAATCATCTGCAGGGACTCCATGCGAGCGAGATGGCCGGTGAGAGCCCGGCGTGAGATGCCGGTGATGCGGGTCAGATCCGCGGTAGTGGGGGAGTGGCGGCCGCGTTCGATGGCCTCGAAGGCGAGGGCTGAGACGTCCCCGAGGACCCGAAAAACGGGCCGGATGGCGTGGATCTTGCCCCTACGCCAGGTGAGATCCCGGGCAAGCTGCTCGAAGTGCTGGGGGAGTTGTACGGCGTAGGTGTCGGCGTTGCGGCCCCGTCCGCGGTCAATGCGGGTCAGGATGCCTGCTGATGCGCGCTCCAGGACAGGCAGGAGGCGCGCGATGGTGTCGTGGTTCTTGCCAAGGGCCAGTGCGAAGGTACGGCATCCGACGTCGAGGATGTTCGTTTCCATAGTCCGCATGTACGCCAGCACGGCACGAATGAGGAATCGGAGACTGATACCTTCCCTGCCCCGTTCCATGAACCGGTAATCGAGCAACCCGTAAAGGACGTTCTCAAGATCGTTCACGAGCTGATGGATCGAGAGCTGGCTGAGCTGGGAACCCTGGTGCGTGACGGGTTTGGGGCTGCCCCCCGTGAGTGAAGTAGGGCTTGTGTCGTATTTGTGCGCAGTCTTCTTCCCTGTGCGCTGGGAGGGGTGTTTCGCTGGCGCCGTGGTGGCAGTGAAGGCTTGGGCTTTGGCCCATTCGACGGGCAGGAGCCGGTCGGTCTTGGTGCCATAGAGAGCGGCGAGGCCGGTGAACTGGCCGGCCATGCCGGCGCGTACCTGGTCGAGGGTCCAACGGCAGGCGACGAAGTGGTTCAGGACCGCCATGCGGACCTCTGAATCGCTGGCGTAGCGGCTGGTGTCGTAGAGCCCGGTGCGGGCCACGACGCGCAGCGGGCGCTCACTGCCGGCCGTAGGTGCTGCGCCACGGTTGGCGACGGCATGCACAGCTGCAGTCGCGGTCGCTGCGCGTATGTCTGCTCGGCGCTTCTGCTCGGCGCGGTACAGCTCCGGCGCCAAGGCCCTACGCAGCGCGGATACCGCGCTGGCGGGGTTGCGGCGGGTGAGGATGCCGTAGGCATCCGTCAGCGGCGTGACCAGGCGTTGGTGGCCACCGGACTTATGCGCAGATCCGGGGACGCGGATGCAGCCGTGGACGACGTTCTGGTGCGGGCTCGGGTCAAGACTGACGGCGTGGCACCCGAGGGCCTCCACGAGCTGCCGTGCCTCGGCCGCGGTGAGGGGTTCCTGCAGCGGCACGTACAGGTGCCGGCCGCCGCTGGGGGAGGTGTCCTCCACATAGGCGAGGCCGGCGGCGTGCAGGAGGGCCCCGAGGCGTCGCGCATCGTCGTCGACGACCGTTTTGCGGGCCTTCGAGGTGTCGAGGTCAAGGCACAGGGTGCGGACAGAGCCGTCGACGTCGTGCAGCATGACCGCCGCCGGCCGAGGAGGGAGTGTCCTGGTGATGGGCAGGGGAGTGCCGGGCTGCGGGTACTGGAACCGGCCATCCTTCCACCGCCCAAGACGGTAGAACGGCTGCCCCGCAATCAGCGGTGCAAGGACCCATACCGCATCACAGTGGGAATCGTCACGGCGTGGCGCGGCATAAAGAGCTGGAGGTGCTTCAAGCACTCGGTGTACACTTTCAACTAAGGGTACGACCTGAAAAGGACGCACTCGGTAGAGCTCCTCACCGGCAGTCTTGGCGGATAAGACGGTGGGAAGCTTGAATAACTTGATACGAAGGCCCGCCGGCTAGGCGGGCCTTCCTCGTTTAACTGGCCTTTTCGAAGGGCAGCGCCTCCTGGTTGCCGATGTGTTCTGCGCGCAACGCCGCAATCAGCGCCTGCGACTTCTCGGTGAGGAACGGCCCGGGCTTCATGCCCATCTCAGCAGTGATCTGCTGAAGAACTTCGAACTCTTCCGGGCTGAGCTGAACCGCGACGGTATGGCGTGGGCCGTAGCCCTTGCTGGGACGTCCGATCTTTCGCTGCGCAGTCATAGCCCCACTCTGCCAAGGATTTTTATTTAAACCAGCACCTCGACGCGGCGTGTCGCAGTCCACTATTTTGCTCATCACAGGCCCATGTCCTGGAACTGGTGTCCTACGACGTCCCATTGGCCGTCGTGCTTCTCGAGGTAGATGGTGACGATCTGCCGTCCGGTGGTCGTGAGATCGGCGCCGTCGCGGCTGATCCACCGCCAACTGACGTCGTAGGCACGGATGGCCTTGTCGTCGGCTACGTCCTGGGAGACGTCGCCGGGGGCGGGGACGATCGAGGGTGCGCTGTAGGCCTGGTGTTCGGCTGGTTTCAGCCATTCGCCTTGTGCACCGTTGCGCTCCGGTTCGACCTGGTTGGTCGCCCACTCATTGCTCATCAGCGGCATCGCTCGGATCGCGGCTGCTGTCTGCGTTGTATCGGTCGTGGTGTCCCACGAATGCAGCATGAGGGCGGCAACCTCGGCCGTGGACACGACGTCAGTGCGGTCGGCGTCGGCCGGCGTGGTGAAGGTGCCGTTGCCGGCTATCTCGTCGGTGGCCGCTGTCGTGTAGGAGCCCTCGTACGCGGTCGTGGGCGTCGAATCGGGCGTCGATCCTGCTTGGCCCTCGTTGCTGCTGCAGGCCACCGCTGAGAGCGTCAGGGGCAATGCCAGGCACAGTGCGGCCGTGATCCTGCGGGATTGGTGCCTGACGCGGTGTGTGGGTCGGTGGTGCGTGGTGGGCGGGGTCATGGTGCTGGCCACGCGCCTTTCTCTTTGAGGATCGGTTCCGGGTCGATGTTGTAACCCTCATACGGGTAGGTGACCTCGGGGGCTTCGGGTGTGTAGATCTCGAAATGTAGATGTGTAGGAATGCTGCCAAGGCTTGCCTTGTTGCCTTCGGTGCCGATGATGTCGCCGCGTTCGAGCTTGTCGCCCTTCTCCACGGAGTAGGCGTTGAGGTGGCAGAACGCGAACCCGAAGTCGGGGTCGTCGCCGTCCTCCTTGGCGATCACGCACCCGTCTTTGTCGTTGAACCCGGTGATGCGCAAATCCGTGGGTGCGACGACGGGCCCGCCGTCGCGGTAGCCGGCTCCGGGGCTCGAGAGGTCCACTCCGACGTGGTCCTGCGCCCAGGCGGGCAGCCCGGGGACGTTGCGTTTGCCGTACCCGGAGGTGAAGACGCCCCTGGGTAGGGGAGTGGTCCACTCGCCGTCTCCAAGGTCCCCGTCCCATGGTTTACCGCCGGTGGGTGCTGTGCAGTCCATGGAGAACCCGCTCTGTGCGGAGTCGAGGATGGCACTGACGTACTTCTGCGTCTCCTGATACGGCGGAATCCCCTTGTACTGCTGCACGGCCCCAGGTCCGGCGTTGTACGCGGCGAGGGTGAGCTGCACGAGCAGGTTCGCATCATTACCCGCGACCCCCTGCACCTCGGTTTTCAGGGCGGCCATGTACCGTCCGTAGGCGGGAATGGCGTCCTTCGCGGAAAACGGGTCGCCTCCGTTGCCGTAGGCGGCCCACGTCGCGGGCATGAACTGGGCGACACCCTGGGCGCCGACCGGACTGGTGGCGTCCTCGCTCCACCCGGACTCCTGACTCAACTGCGCGGCGACGACACTGGCAGGCAGGCCCGCCTCTTTCGCCGCCGCCTCGACCAGGGGCCCCCACCCGTTCGGGACGGCCTGCAGGGCACCGGGCTTCGCACCTCCATCCTCGGACACGCCCTCGGAAACGACACACGACGCCCGTTGGAGCTGGTTGGCCTCCTCGTCCTCGGCAATGCCGGCAACAAGCATCGTCATGGCCACGACCGCACCGACGGGCACGACGGTAAGGGCGGCGATGCCGCACCCAATGGCTTTACCCCCTGCCATGCCTTCCTAACCCCTGCGCTGGAACCGAACGTGAGACCGAATGTGAAACCGAACCTGAGACCGGACGTGAGAGTGAACGTGAGAGTCAATGACCGCGCGTTAGAGCTGGTCGGTGAGGGCTGCTGTGGCTTCCTCGTAGGCCATGCGTGTGGAGGGGTTCAGCGCTTCGTAATCGAAGTCCTGGCCTTCCTGCAGGGACCGGTCGAACGGTACGACGACGACGGCCGCGAGACCGATGCTCTCCCCGTATTCCTTCAGCTGGGCGAGGCGCTCTGCGCTCGGCTGCACGGTGTTCGTGATGACCAGGATGGAGCGTGCGAACTTAGCGGCGTGGCCCTGGGCTTTGACGCCCTCAATGGTCGCCTCAAGGAGCCGGAAATCGTCGGCCTTGTTCTGGGTGACGAACACGAGCGAGTCCGCGACGTCCACTGCGGCCCGCCAGGTCGATGCCTGGGCGGAGTTGCCGGTGTCGAGCAGGATCAGGTTGTAGAGCGAGAGCAGCACGTCATGCGCGGCCTTCACAGAGGTTCCGTCGACACGGCGCCGGTCAGCGCCCTCGGGCGGGGACGCAAGGACGTGGATCCTGTCATCGCCCTGAGGCCGGATGTAGCGCACGAGGTCACTGGTGCGCCGCGTAACGGTGCCGAGGTTCCGGATCAAGTCCAGGGTGGTGCGGTCGTGGGAGCCTGCAACGGCCCGCTCACCCAGGGTGCCCTGGTTCTCGTTGAACTCACCCGCGAGGATGTTCCCTCCACGGATCCGCCCGTAGGTTGCGGCCAGGTGGTACGCCACGGTGGTCTTCGTCGCCCCGCCCTTGAGCTGGACAACGGCCATGGTGCAGTGGGTCTCCAGCGGGCGCTGGATCCGTGCCCGCCGCTCACGGCTTGCCTGCTCTGCAGGGGACGCGGCGAGCTTGGCTTTGAACGTGGCGTTCAGCCAGCCCCGGAACCCCTCACGTGCCGGCGCTGCCGCCTTCTCGGCCTTCACCTCGGGGCGCAGCTTGATCCGGGCATCCCCTGGCTCCACCTGAACAGTGACTGGGACAGGCTGTGATGCCGCTGATGCCGCTGACACCTCTGATCCATGTGACACCGGGGCCGGTTCGGGGGAAGCCGTTGGGGGAATGTCAGGGATCTGCTTGACCGCCGGCTGAGGTGCCTGGCGTGATGCCTGCGGTTCCGCTGCTTCGGGCTGAGCATCCTCGATCACAGGAAGGCTGGCCACAGAAGTGGGGTCCACGTCTGCTGTAACAGGACGCTCAGCCTGACGTCCTGCCGGGCGTTCGGGCTGGCTTGCAGGTGTTGCCTGGGTTGGGCGGGGGGTGGTTCGGCGTGGTGGCCGCTTCTTCACGGGCACGCTGGCGTCTGCTTCGACAGAACCGTCCTCATTGACGATGAGGTGGGTCTGCGGCTGCGTCGTCGAGGACGGATCGTAGGCGGTGACCTTCACGGGGCGGCTGAGGTCGCCTGCCGTGCTGGCGAGGAAGCCGATCGCTTCCGGCATGGACCCGAAGGTCTGGTCGACTCCATCGATGGTGACGCTCACTGTGTCGTCGTCGCCGATGGTCGCCGTGCATACCGGCCTGGTCAGTGCTTCCGCCGTCATCATGTCCCCTCAGTCTTCTGGTGGATCGTTCTCGGTATCTGGCTCGGTACCTGGTTCCGGCGCAGATTTGGGGCCAGGCGTGTTGTAGTGCGCCTCGAGGTGGTCCTTGATGTCGTCGCGGAAGATGATCCATGTCCCGCCGAGTCTGATTGCAGGTATCCGGCCATCGCGCAGCCATCGGTACGTCACTGTCTTGTCGGATAGACCAAGAACGTCAGTGAGCTGGTCGACACTGAGTCGCGGGGGCAGATCAGCGAAAAGTACATCGAGTGCTCTAGACACAAGGACCACTCCAGTCCCCATGCAGGGAACAGTACCCTAGGTTACGCCTCGATTCACTTTCGGTCACTTCAGTTGACATAATGGCTCTCCAGTTCTCTGCGGTGCGTTAGGATGATCGCAGTCGAGTCTATGGGAAGCCGTCGGGGGCATAGCTAAATGAACAATCGTTGGGGCGACTTCGTCACGCGCGAGCCCGTCGAGGCGCCCGTCGTGACGGAGACCGAAATTCGGGACGCTGTTGAGGTTTTACGCGGTGTCGCCGGTCCGCAGCAGGGCATTCTTGGCCTCGCTGCAGGCGAGGGTATGGCCCGGTTTATCACCGACAACCCCGAGGTCTTCTGGCTTGGAGTGCACGGGGGAGCCGGTGAGAACACCATGGCCGACCTCCTGGGCGGGGTTCCCTGCCACCATCGCTGGCCCTCCCGCTCGGATGCTGTCCCGACCACTGACCTGTCGGCGCCGCCGGCCGATGTCTTTCTCGTCGCCCGGCAGAACCACCGGGGCCTGAAAGCCGCGCAGCTCGCAGCCCGTGACTGGGCCGCCGGCTCACATCCCACCATCACCCTGCGCGGCCTCATCGTGATCGCGGACGCACCCGGCAAGACGCCCAAGGCCCTGCATAACCTGACCCGCATCACCGCCGGCGGCGTCCCACAGACGTGGACGCTGCCGTGGATAGAAGAGCTTCGGCTCCACGGCACGGTCGACCCCGAGTCGCTGGCCCGCGAGCCAAGGAAAGTCCTCACCAGTCTCAGTGAGGTCATCGATCACCTTAATTCTGGAAGGAATTAGAACCATGCAGCTGCTCCTCCTCGCACAGGACGTCATGATCAACGCGAACACCCTGCCCGACAGCGCGCCCCTAGCCCCTCCCGGGATCGGCGACGCCTGGAACCGGATGGTCGGTGTCGGCAAGTGGATCGCCCTGGGCATCTGCGTCCTCGGCCTCCTCGTCGTCGGCGGCAAGATGGCGTTCGACTCCAGCCGCGGCGAAACCACGCAGGAGATCTCCGGCATCATCAAAATCGTCCTCGCCGTCGCCCTCATCTCCGGCGGAGCCTCACTGCTGACCTTCATCTCCGGCGGCGGCGCAGCCTAGCCACCCTGCAGAATCAGCCCTACCTACAGGAGTAGTCATGGCCGAAACCGAAGAAACCGAGAACGTCTGGTGGGCTGCACCCCGCTTCCTCATGTCAGCGGTTGCCGTCCTGCTGCTCATCATCGTCGGGATCATCCTCTTCGTCTGGGTCGGCAACGACGACGAATCCGAGGCCGCACCACCAGCTCAGACACAGGCGGCCACACCTACACCATCTGCGTCGGCAACTTCATCGGACGAGTCCGTGTGCGGCCTGGGTGCCACCGGAGGGACCACCCTGACCTCTGCGCCTGAGAACGTTGAGTGGGAGTTCCTTGGTGGAATTGCAGCACCCAAGTCCGCCGATCATGGCCCAGGTGTTGTGGACGAGCAGACTGGTGTCCGCTCCTGCTACTCCCACACCCCCGAAGGGGCACTTGTCGCCATGGTGGGACTGCTCGCCTCATCGGGCGATGATGCGTTGTTCTTGGAAACCACCAAAGCTCTTTCACTCGAAGGCCCTGGCAAAGACATCGGTCTTGAGCGGATTGAGCAGCGAATAGCCTCCGATGCCGGCCCGACTCCTCCAATCAAGATCGAAGGCTTCCGCCTTCTGTCTTACACGGAAGATAAGGCAACAGTGGAGGTTGCCTACTCTGGTGACTCCGGCGAGGGACTTGTCTACTTCACCACCTCTGGCGTCATGGAGTGGCACGAGGGTGACTGGTACGTGAGGTACAAGGACGACGGTTCGAGTGGGCCTGTTCAGGGTCAGATTTCCGACCTGTCGGGCTACATTCCTTGGGGTCCCAACAGTGGCTGAGGTTGCTAAGAACGAATGCAACTTTGGGGATCTCGGATGCAACGTCGGCAATGGCATTTCAGACGCTCTTACCGGTGCAGCAGGTAACGCGATTGAAGCGATGGCTGATGCCGTTCAGGCGGCGTTGGTTGCGACGATCGCCCAGCTCGGCACGCTGTGGACGACGATCGACGCGGGCAATCTGACGACTGGAGCCACTGGTTCCGCTGATGCTCCCGCGGGGGGTGCGTTCGATGATCAGGTTGCCACGATCCTCGGTTATGCGACGTGGATCGGGCTTGGTATTAGTACGATCGCGATCATCTTGTTGGGAATCACTCTGGTGACGAATGCTCGCCGTGGTGATGGTGCGGGCCTGGTGAACACCGCGACCATCGTGTTTGGTGGGGCTGCCCTCGTTGGTGGAGCCACCTCTCTGGTCGGCTACATCGTTCCTCGACGCGCAGCCTCGTCGGCTCCGGCCGTGGGCTTCGTGCAGGATCAGACGTTCTATCTGACTCTCGCTTTGGCTGCTATCAGCATGATCGTCGCCGGCGTCCGCATGGTGTGGTCACAGCGGGCCGAACCGGCACAGGACCTCCTCAAGGGACTCCTGACGCTGGCCATCGTGACAGCCTCCGGTGTCGCCCTCCTCAACGTGCTCCTCGGAGCTACCGACGCTCTGGCGGAGCAAATCATCCAGGCTGGTGTCGGAGACGACTTCCAAGCTGATGTGCAGATGCTTCTGGGCATGGAAGACACGGGCGCCTCCAGCGCGACCTTCCTGATGGGCAATCAGATGCTCATCATCGTCGGCGGGCTGCTTGCCGTGCTGGTGAACATCGTGCAGATCATGCTCATGGTGCTCCGGACGGCGATGCTGTTCCTCATTGCTGGTGTCCTGCCCCTGTCGGCGGCTTTCATGAACACCGAAACGGGTAAGAGCTGGTTCAGCAAAATCATTGCGTGGACCCTCGCCTTCGCGTTCTACAAGCCAGCTGCCGCACTGATTTACGCGACCGGCATCCAGATGACGACCGCTGGCTTGTTCTCCGGTCAGGCTCTCCTGCAGTTCTCCGCGGGCCTCATGCTGATCCTCGCGTCTGTTGTGGCTCTGCCGGTCCTCATCGGCTTCCTCAGCCCGGCGCTGGGCGCCATGGCGTCCTCCGGTGGTGGCGGTGGGGCCGCCATGGGCTTCGCAGCACTGGGCGCAGCAATCCCGCAGGGTGCGTCCCGCACTCCGCGTGGAGGACAGGGGTTCGGTAGCCAGGCACCACCTCAGGGGCCTCCGGCGAAGTCGGGGACCTCGGGCAACTCGTCGTCCGCTCCGAAGGGCGGCGGGGACGGTAGCGGTGACGGTGCTGCACCGAAGGGCGCAGACGTGACCGGTGGCGGTTCGAAAGCAGTGCCGACTGAGTCAGCAGCAAGTACCACGGCTGGGGCTGGCAGTACCGCTGGTGCAGGCGCTGGTGCGGCGGCTGGTGGCAGTGCTGCAGCTGGAGCGGCTGCGGCCGTGCCTCCCGTAGCTGCAGCAATGGTTGCTGGGCAGGCGATTAAGAAGGGCAGCGAGGCCGTCCAGGGTGCTGTCCAGGAAGGTGCTCAAACCGGTTCGGGCAGTGGACAGGGCGGTTCGAATAGCCTTCCGAAGGCTTCACCACCGTCAGCTGCGGAGTCGGGGGCTAAGCCTTCGGCTCAGGGCGCTATTCCGCCCCAGACAGCCGGAGGGCCGGCGGGTGCGCGAGCAGCTGGACCCAAGGGTGCATCCAGTGCGGCTGGCCCGGCGGGCGCTGCGCTGAGTCAGGGAGCTGCGCAGCTCCAAAAGCAGGCGCAGCAGTTGAAGAACGAAGTCTCGAACAATACTGGGAACGAGGACCGCACTGATGGCGCACACCGACGCTAAGACCCCCGACGTCCGACCACGCATCTACGGCAACTACCGGTTGCCGACGAGCAAGGGTCTGGCCGGGCTGTCGACGGCCGGCACCATGATCTTGATCCTCGGCGTCGTCGTCGGCGTGGTCCTGATGATGCTCGGCCAGTGGATGGGAGCCCTGATCTTCGAGCTGCTGATTGGAGTGCTGATCCTCCTGTCGATGCAGAAGAACAAGCACGGCCGCACGATGATCGAGCGCATCATGCGCCGCTTCGGGTGGATGAACGCCCGCTACGCCGGGGCGAACGTGTACCGGGCGGGACCGATCAGCCGTGTTCCCTCCGGGACGACGCAGCTGCCTGGTATCTCGGCTCGCTCGACCATCAGCGAGCACACCGACGGCTACGGCCGCCCGTTCGCCCTGCTGCACATCCCGGTGAAGAACCACTACACCGTGGTGCTCGGTTCCGAGCCGGACGGTGGCGGCATGGTCGACCAGGAGCAGATCAACCGGTGGGTCGACCGGTGGTCGCACTGGCTGGGCATGCTCACCGACGAGCCCGGTCTGATTGCCGCGTCCGCGACGATCGAGACCGCACCGGATTCCGGGTTCCGGCTCGCCCGTAAGGTCGAGAACCGGATGGACCCGAACGCACCGGCGTTCGCCCGCGACATCATGAATGAAACCGTGCGTGCCCTTCCCACCGGTGCGACCGTCACGCGTGCGTACATCGCGGTGACGTTCAAGGCGACGCTGCGCCCGGGCGGGAAGATCCGCAAAGCCGATGAGGTCGCCAACGACCTCGCGGCCCGGCTGCCGAACCTGACCCTGAGCCTGGGTGACACCGGGGCCGGCGTCTCGACCCCCTTGTCCGCGCAGGAGCTGTGCGAGGTCATCCGCGTGGCGTACGACCCTGCGGAGGCGATCCTGTTCGACCGCGCCCACGCAGACGGTAAGGCACCGATGTTGGACTGGAACGAGGTCGGCCCGCAGGCCGCTGACGCGTTCTGGGACAGCTACCACCACAACAACGCGTGGTCGAAGACCTGGGCGATGTCAGTGCCCCCTCGATCCACCATTCAGGCGAACGTGCTGCAGTCCCTCGTCGCGCCGACCCCTGAGGTCGTCCGCAAGCGCGTGACGATGCTCTACCGTCCGATCGACCCGGCGCGAGCTGCGCAGCTGGTCGAGAACGACGTCAACACCGCGACCTTCAACGCCTCATCACGGAACCGCGCGACGTCGCGGGACAGCCGTGAGACGCGGGCCGCGAAAGCGACGGCGGAGGAGGAAGCCGATGGAGCAGGTCTGCTGAACTTCGCGATGATCGTCACCGCGACGGTCCGTCACAAGGAGGACCTGCCCGAAGCCGAGGCCGCGATCGAGAACCTCGGCGCATCCGCTCGTATCCGCCTCGAGGAGGCTTACGGGGCGCAGGACTCCACCTTCGCCGCCGGCCTGCCGCTGGGCATCGTCATTCCCGACCACCTGGCACTGCCCAAGACTGTAAGGGACGCACTCTGATGGCCGCACTCAACCCATCTGCAGGTTCCTTCAACGCTGCGGGTTCATCCAACCCGGGGCAGGTTCCTGACGGAGCATGGGCCCGCGTTCTCGCGAAACTCAGTACAGGCCGGTCAACGAACGCTCCTGCGAAAGCGAAGGGCCGAGCCAAGAGCGGTACGAAGGCTGCGACGAATGCGAGGAAAGCTCGGACGGGCAGCACTGCGGTCAAGGCCCCCATGCGTCCAGGGCCTCGCGGGTTCAAGGGCCGTGGGATGGGTGAGGCGCAGCTGCTGCACCCGGTGAAGGAGATGCGCGGCACGAACTATCAGGTGTGCGGTCTGTACCCGTTCCCGATGGGCGGCGGCGCACCCCTGGAAGGTGTGCCGCTGGGACGGAACCTGCTCTCGAACGAGCCGGTGTGCTGCGACCCGATTTCGTGGTTCCAGAACGTCCGCCTGATTTCGAACCCGTCCGCGTTCGTCATGGCGAACCCCGGCCTGGGGAAGTCCTCGCTGCTGCGCCGCATGGCGATCGGCCTGTGCGCGTTCGGGGTGAACCCCATGATCCTCGGGGACATCAAGGGCGAGCACATCGACATGATCGAAAAGCTCGGCGGCAAGGGCCTCCCTTTGGGCCGCGGTATCGGCCACATCAACCCCCTCGATGATGCCGGCGCCCTAGAAGCTGCGACCCGGCTCTCCCCCGTGAAGCGGGAGGAACTGCTCACCGAACTGCACGCACGACGTCGTGGACTCATTGCCGCTCTCATTGCCATCCTGCGCAAAAAACCCCTCGATGAGCGTGAGGAGTCGATCCTTGACCGGTGCTTGATGGTCCTCGAGGCGGAGCACAACCTCGCTGGCACTGTTCCCCTCATGGACGATCTGCGGACTGTCCTGAAAGCACGTCCGGCGCAGGTGCGCGAGGTGGCTTTGGATCGTGGCAGCAACGAGCGGTACGACACGATCACCGAGGGTCTGGAGTCCTCGCTGAACTCCCTCTGCGGGGCTGGCGCGTTCGGTGACATGTTCTCCAAGCAGTCCACTCACAAGATCGACGCGACGACGCCGATGGCGTTCGACCTCTCCCGGATCTCGCAGGCCGAGAACGATCTGCGGGCGGCAACACTCATGGCGTGCTGGTCTGCCGGGTTCGGGACCGTCACCACCTCGAACATGCTCGCTGACGACGGCGTGATCGAGCGCCAGCGATTCCTGGTGATACTCGATGAGCTGTGGAACACCCTCGCGGCCGGTCCCGGCATCGTGGATCAGGTCAACGCCCTCACCCGTCTGAACCGTGAGTGGGGCGTCGGGCAGATCATGGCGTCCCACACTCCCTCTGACCTCAAAGCGGTCAAGGACGAAGCGGACCGGCACAAGGCCCAGGGCATCATGGACCGCTGCGGCATCAAGATCCTCGGCGGTCTCCCCCGCTCCGAAATGACACTGCTCACCCAGTCCGTGCCGTTGAGCAACCGGGAGCAGGAACAGCTCGCCGCATGGCAGGACCCTCCCGCCTGGAACCGGGCCGGCGACGACGCCATGCGCTACACCAACGACGACGTGTTCCGGCGCACCGATCAGTCGTTCACGGACGACGAGCTGGCCGCGTGGCTCAAGGACGACGACAACGCCGCCTGGTACAACGACGACCGGACCACCCAGCCCCCACCAGGGCAGGGCAAGTTCTTCATCAAGGTCGGCTCCCGGGCCGGCATCCCGTTCTCAATGGAGTTCACCCCCACCGAGCGCCGGTCGCGAGTCCACGACACCGAGAAGAAGTGGCACAAGGCCAAGAGCCGCGCCGCAGAGGAACGAGGCGAGCTGTGAGCTCACTGGACCGCAAGCACACAGCCGGCCTCGGCGGGGAGACCGGCCTGCTGGTCGTCCTCATCCTTCTCGTCGGCGTCCCCGGAGCCCTCTACGGGCTGAACACCCTCGGACACCAACTCGAGCCACGCCCGGACGGTATCCCGACCGGGTTCTGGCCA